>CAIUPC010000315.1 GCA_903900905.1 uncultured Acetobacteraceae bacterium | reverse complement strand
GCGGGGTTCGAGTATTTCCTCGTCCCCGTCGCCTCCACCTGCTGGGAGGCCTGGATCAGCAGCGCCATGGCGGTGGCGAAAACCAAACGCATCAAGGCCCTGGTGGCGGCCCGGCCCGGCTATATCAACCCGGTGCAACTGGCGAAAATGGCCTCGGCCTTCGACCAGCTATCCGGCGGCCGCCTGGCGATGAACCTGATCGCCGGCCAAAGCGACACCGAAGCACTATCCGAAGGCATCACGCTGGCCAAAGAAGACCGTTACGCAATGATGGACGAGGACGTGTCCATCATGAAAGCCCTCTGGACCGCCCGCGGCGGCGTCGATTTCGAGGGCCGGTTCCACCGCCTCAAAGCCGCCCGCATTTCCCCCCAACCGACGTCCGTGCCGCGCTTCTATCTCGGCGGCGGATCGATGGACGCGTGGGAGGTTTCGGCCAAACATTCCGACATTCATCTGTTCTGGGGTGACACCCCGGCCCGCATCGCCGAGAACATCGCCACGATCCGCGGCCTCGCCGTCCGCCATGGCCGGGAACACGACATCGGTTTCGGCATGCGCCTGCAAATCCTCTGCCGCGAAACCGAGGCCGAGGCCTGGGAGGCCGCCCACGAACTCGTCCGCGGCGTGACCGAGGCGCAGACTCGTTACATCCGCACCCACTACGCCAGCTCCGCCGCTAACCAACGCGTGCAACAACTGGCCCGCGAACACGGTGATCTCATCGGCCCGCATCTATGGACCGGCGTCACCCGCGTGCGGCCCGGCGCCGGGATCGTGATTGTCGGCAATCCCAGGCAATGCGCGGATACATTGCAGGAATTTATCGACCTCGGCTGCACATCGTTTTGCCTGTCCGGCTATCCGCACGATGAGGAAGCCACCCGCTTTGCCCGCTGGGTGCGGCCGCTATTGTCGGAACAAAACAGCGGCCGCATGAGCCCTATCGCGTCGTCTCCGTAATTTCCTGCCATAGCGCGCGCTGCTCGCCGCGCAGGTCGTTCACCACGCCCGGCTCAACATCCAACAACAAGGTCGGCCGTTCCGCCGCGTTATATGCCGGCCAGTGCGGGATCGTTGCATTGTTGGGATTTCCGGTGCGCGCGAAGGCGATCCAGGTCTCGGCCATCGTCGCCGCGACCTTGCGGGCCCCATCACTCATATCCGTCGCATTGGTCAGGTCGATCGTATCAAAGGTGAAGGGCACATCCAGCGCATGCGGCGCCCCCAGCCGACCATCGAACAATGGCGTTTCCCACTCGAAGGAATACATCCACACGGATGCCTGCTGTTGCGCGGCCTTACGCTGCGCCACGGCCAGGGAGCGCACGCGAAAGTTGGAATCCGTGGTCGCCGCCAGGAAGCGCCGCGCCGCATTGGCGCGCGGGTAGAGCCGCCGATAGGTCTCGACCACCCGATCCGTCTGCCGGCCGGCGATGGGGAACAGGCGATCGCGCGCCTCGGCTTCGGTCAACGTCCGGTCCCAGATCCGGTCGATCGTCGCCGTGAAGCTGGTCATTTCGTCTTTCATGTCGCCAATCAGAAGCGGGATATCGGCCGAGAGCGGTGATGCATCGGGGGAGAACGGGTCGCGCGGCAGCACATCGCCATCCACCACCGGGCCGAACGGGTAGCGATCGAACAACGGCCGGTGCACCGGTCCCAGCGCCTTCTGCGCCGGCGCGACCGCGGCCAGCAGCTGCGCCACCGGCACCGATTGCAGCTTGCGGAAATCGGCCGCCGCGATGCCGAGCTCTTTCAGCACCAGCTCCGCCAGCTTCGCCGCCCGCTCCGGCCGCCCGAGGATCACCGAGGCGCCGCTTTGGATAATCGCCTTGTGGAACAAGCCCCGCGCCATCGGCATCGTCATCAGCGTGCTGACCTTCCCGCCGCCGCCGGACTCACCGAAGATCGTGACATTGCCGGGATCGCCGCCGAACTGCGCGATATTGTCGCGCACCCATTCCAATGCCGCGACGAGATCGAGCACACCCGCGTTCGACGAACGGGCGAATTCAGCGCCCCCAAGCTCAGCCAGATGCAAATGGGCAAAAATGTTCAGCCGGTGGTTCACCGTGACCACCACGACATCGCCCCGATTGCAGAGCCGCGAGCCCTGTTGCCGATCGGAATTGGCGGACCCGTAGGAGAAGGCGCCGCCGTGCAGCCAGACCATCACCGGGCGTTTGCCCGCCGCACCCGGGGTCCAGACATTCAGGGTCAGGCAATCCTCGGTTTCCGGCGCGGAATCCGTCGCCCCGGAGAAATTCGCCAGCTCCGGCCGCGTCGGCCCGCGCAAACCCGCTTGCGGCGCGCGGCTGCAATAAGTGCGCGCTTCCCGAATGCCCAGCCAGGCCTCCGGCTTGCGCGGCGGCATGAATCGGTTCGCGCCAGCGGTCGTCGCGCCATAAGGCACTGACTTATACGCCGCCACACCCTCGATCATCGTGCCGCGCACCCGGCCGGCGGTTGTCTCCACCACGGGAGCGGATTCGTATGCCATCGTAATTCCCTCTTGAACGCCCCTTGGAGCATGCCGCCATTCG
The DNA here is from genome assembly GCA_903900905.1 of uncultured Acetobacteraceae bacterium. Classification (GTDB taxonomy): domain Bacteria; phylum Pseudomonadota; class Alphaproteobacteria; order Acetobacterales; family Acetobacteraceae; genus Rhodopila. Next base: position 4,487 of record CAIUPC010000315.1, on the reverse strand, counting down.
CGGGATGCTGTCACCTCTGAGGGAACGAAGGAGCGCCGCCATGGCCCATACCAACCACCGCATCCTACTGGCAGATCGCCCGTCGGGAATCCCGGGACCGGAGCATTTCCAGGCCGACGGGGAACCGGCCCGCGCGCCCGGCCCTGGCGAAATCCTCGTCGCCACCCGCTACATCTCCATCGACCCCGCCATGCGCTCCTGGATCGGCGCCGGCCCCAGCTACGTCCGTCAGGTCGGCATTGGGGAGCCGATGCGCGCCGGCGGAATCGCCCAGGTGCTGGAAAGCCGCGCCACCGGCTTCGCCCCGGGCGACTGGGTGCAGGGCCGCACCGGCTGGCAGTCCCACCCCACGCTGCGCGGCGATCAGGCGCAAAAACTGGACCTGTCCATCGGCAGCGTGGAGGACTGGGCCGGCCCGCTCGGCACCAGCGCGCTGACCGCCTATTTCGGGCTGCGCGATGTCGGATCGTTGCGGCCGGGCGATACGCTCCTGATCTCCGGCGCCGCCGGCGGAGTCGGGCAGGTCGCCGCCCAAATCGGCCAGATCGAGGCCTGCCGGGTCATCGGAATCGCTGGCGGATCGGAGAAATGCCAGTACTTGCGCGACACGCTCAGGCTGGACGCGGTCATCGATTACAAGGCCGAACCCGATCTCCAGGCCGCGATCCACCGCACCTGCCCGGAGGGTGTGGACGTCTATTTCGACAATGTCGGGGGAGAAACCCTGGATGCCGCCTTGACGGCGCTACGCCTCGGCGCGCGGGTCGTCAGCTGCGGCCGCATCTCCCAGGCGGGCGTGACGGAACCCTATGGTGTCCGCAATCTCGGTACGCTGGGCGGTAAACGCGTGCGGATGCAGGGGTTTTTGGTATTCGACTATCACGACCGGTATCCGGAAGCCCGCGCCTGGCTGGCCCATCACGTGCGCGCCGGCCGTCTGCGCCAGCGGTTGCATATCGTCGAGGGCCTCGAAAACGCCCCGCGGGCGCTGGCGATGCTGTTCAACGGCGGCAATAACGGCAAGCTGGTGATCGGTCTTGAGGTGCAAGTATGAAGATTTGAATAGGTTTTTACACGCGGACCGCGATTATGTGATCTGCTTCACAGTTTTAGCCGACAAATCGATCTACTCATCCGGCCCATCGAAGGGGGCGACGATCATGGCTCAAGAGCGACCGGATGGCTTATTGTACCTGGCAGTTGGGTTCATAGCACTCGCCGCGTTCCTGGCGACCGATTTTGGGTGGCACCTGTCGGGTCACCTGCTCTCTTCATTGGTCCCCCAGGTATCGGCCTCCGCCGGTCCGGCACCCATGTATCCGGCTTCGTGGCACCGCTGACGCCAGTGACCGAAGTTCCTGACCCCGGACGTGGCCGCCGCGATTGGCGCTAGCCTGGATCCTGGTCCGAAACCACGCCTGATCCTGGAACGGCCACCTGGCACCCGCCCGCACCTCTTACATAAACAAAGAAGTCCGCAAACGACGTCTCATTGGGGGCACCTGGATCGAAGGGGTACGGATTGGGCAGATGCGCCGCCAGACGCCAATGCGGCTGGGTGGCGGCCACCGCGCTGGTGAACCGCCGATGGCGCACATGCGGCGCGGCGAACCCGGCCTCAACGTTGCTGCTGTAAATAAGCACGAACCGTGTCGCCAGGCCGAACAGGGCGGCCAGAGCGGCGGCGAAGACCGCGTCCTCCGTCAGGTGATAGAGCACGTCCAAAGACAGCGTCATCTCCGCGGGGGGCAGCGCTGCGACCGCCTCCAGCCCGCCGAACCGCCGTTCCGGCCAGCGCGCCGAACAGGATGCCAATGCCGCGGCGGAGGCATCCACCCCCACATAATGCGCCGGCAAATCCAGCAAACCGAGCTGCGAGCCGTCCCCACAGCCCAGATCAATGACGCTCCCGACGCGATTATCGGCAACGAACCGGTTGATCACCCCGGCCTTGAACCGCGCCAGGCGCCCGAGCGAGCCCGCACCGGAGGCTCCGTTGGCACGATATCGCGCCTCCCAATAGGCGGTCGATGAGAATGTCAGCATGGCCTGATCTCCTTAGGTCCCGCATTCAGCGCAGCAAATGATTGAGAAACAGTTAACGAGATGAAGATAACGCCAGCCTTGCATCACCTGGGTGCTGTCAAAAAGACCCTCTCATTCACCAAAAGGTTGACAAACCAACCACGCACGCCACCCTTCCGCCCATCGCAGATCAGGAGATCCCGTCATGACCGAAGCCTGCATCGTTGGCTGGGCCCACTCGCCATTCGGCAAGCTGGACGACCCCGATATCGAGTCCCTTATCGGCCGCGTCGCCAATCAGGCGATCGCCGATGCCGGCATCGCGCCGCATGATGTCGAGGGCACGTTCCTCAGCCTGTTCAACAACGGCTTCTCCAACCAGGACTTCCCGGCCTCGCTCGTGCTGCAGCACGTGCCGGAGCTGCGGCACACCCCGATCACCCGCTATGAGAACGCCTGCGCTTCGGGCAGCGCGGCGATCCATGGCGCGCGGGATTTCCTGCGCTCCGGCCGCGGCCGCTTCGCGCTGGTTATCGGCGTCGAGAAGATGACGGCGACCCCGGGCAAGGAAGTCGGCGACATTCTGCTCAAGGCCGCCTACCAGAAAGAAGAGGGCGATATTCCCGCCGGCTTCGCGGGCGTGTTCGGCAAGATCGCCGAGACCTACTTCCAGCGCTATGGCGACCAGTCCGACGCTCTGGCCGCGATCGCCGCCAAGAACCACAAGAACGGCGTCGACAACCCCTATGCGCAGATGCGCAAGGACCTCGGCTACGACTTCTGCCGCAATGTCAGTGAGCGCAACCCGTACGTTGCCCCGCCGCTGAAGCGGACCGACTGCTCCCTGGTCTCCGACGGCGCCGCGGCGCTGATCATGTGCGATGAGGAAACCGCCAAGGCGATGGGCAAGGCCGTGCGCTTCCGCGCCGCGGTGCAGGTCAACGACTTCCTGCCCATCAGCAAACGCGACATCACGCAGTTCGAGGGCGCGTCTTTGGCCTGGAAGCGGGCTTTGTCGGACGCCAACCTGAAGCTGGGCGACCTGTCCTTCGCGGAATCGCATGACTGCTTCACCATCGCCGAACTGCTCGAATACGAAGCCATGGGCCTGACCGCCCCGGGTGAGGGCAAGCGCGCGGTGCTGGAAGGCTGGACGGCGAAGGACGGCCGCCTGCCGATCAATCCGTCGGGCGGGCTGAAGGCGAAGGGGCACCCGATCGGGGCGACGGGCGTGTCGATGCATGTGGTGACGGCGATGCAGCTCACCGGCCAGGCCGGCACGATGCAGCTGCCGAAAGCCGATATCGGCGGCGTGTTCAACATGGGCGGCGCCGCGGTGGCCAACTATGTTTCGATTCTGGAGCCGGTTCGCTGATCCCGACTTCCAACCTCGCCCATCTGCTGATCCAGAGCGCGCGGCGGTTTCCGGACCGCCCCGCTCTGGTTTGGCGGGATACCACCTGGACCTGGGCGGCGATGAACGCCCGGGTGCAGGCCGCCGCCGGGGCCTTGGCCGCGCGCGGTGTGAAGCATGGCGATCGGGTGTTGCTGCATGCGCGCAACTCCAACGCGGTGCTGGAGACGATGTTTGCCACCTGGATGCTCGGCTGCACCTGGGTGCCGACAAATTTCCGCCTGACCCCGCCGGAGGTTGCGTATCTCGCGACCGCATCGGGTGCCTCGGTGCATATTTTCGACAGTGCTTTCCCTGAGCATGCCGCTGCCGCCCGTGCCGAAAACCCGGCCTGCCGGTTGGAGATCTGGATTGGGGAGGGGGACCTGACCTGGGACGCGCTGGCGGCGGAAACCGCCCCGGTGACCCGCCCGGCGGATGTGGATCGCGATCATCCCGCCTGGTTCTTTTATACCTCCGGCACCACCGGCCGCCCCAAGGCGGGCGTGCTGACGCATGGGCAGATGGAATATGTCATCTGCAACCATCTCTGCGATCTGATGCCGGGCACGACGGAGCATGATGCCTCCCTGGTCGTTGCCCCGCTGTCGCATGGCGCCGGCATCCACGCTTTGCCGCAGGTCGCGCGCGGGGCGGTGACGGTGCTGCTGTCGGGCGAAAGGCTGGACTGTGAGGAAGCCTGGCGCCTGGTGGAACAGCACCGCGTGACCAACATGTTCACCGTGCCCACCATTCTGACGATGCTGACCCGGCATGATGCCGTAGACCGCTACGATCATTCGTCCCTGCAATACGTCATCTATGCCGGTGCGCCGATGTATCGAGCCGATCAGGCGCATGCGCTGCGCAAGCTGGGCAAGGTGCTGGTGCAGTATTTCGGCATGGGGGAGGTGACCGGCAATATCACCGTCCTGCCACCGTCGCTGCACAGTGAGCACGACGACGAAATGCCCGTCGGCAGCTGCGGCTTTCCGCGCACGGGCATGGATGTGACGATCATGGACGCCGCCGGCAATCATCTGCCATCTGGCGCGACCGGGGAGATTTG
>CAIUPC010000314.1 GCA_903900905.1 uncultured Acetobacteraceae bacterium | reverse complement strand
GCGGTCTCCCGCGCCAAAGCATCCGTCTGTGGCTCGATCCCGAACAGTGCGGCCACAAACCCGTCCAGATGCGGGCCGAGGGCCACGATCAGGTCGCTTTCATCCTTCCCGGCAAGCCCGTCCGGCGCGGCTCGGGCCGCCAGCAGGCGGTCGCGCAGCGCGGCATCTTCATCGCCCAGCCGGGCCAAAAACGCCCGGTCGAGCCCAATCAGCCCGTCACGATGCGCCAAATCGGCGAACGAGAACCCAAAACCCAAAGCACCATCGGTCACGGCATCAACCCATTTTGCGCAGCAGCGAGAGGAATAAGGCGCGCTCGTCATCCGACAAGGGCGCAAGCGCGGCGGCATGGGCGCGCTGAGCGCATAGCGTCGCGGTTTCGATCAGGATCAGTCCGGCCTCGGTCGGGGCCAGCACGGCGGTGCGGCGGTCCATCGGATCATGCGTGCGCACCACCAGCCCCCGCAGCGTCAACCGGCGGATCACCCCCTGAATTGTCGCGGGGTCCATGGCGACCAGGCGTCCCAGATGATTTTGCGTGGCGCGGCCGAGTTCAACGACCTTGTTCAGGGCGGCGAATTGCGTGGGCGTCAACGCATGCTCCACCCCAGCCTCCAGGAACAAGGAGGCGTGACGTTGATAAGCTTTACGCAGCAGAAAGCCAACATGGTCTTCAAGCCGGAATGACTCCGGCGGCGGCGGCGATGACAATCCCGGTTCTCCGGTTGTTTGATCGTGCGTGTGCGAACGATCTGGCAGAACTGTCACGGAGACTCAAGGGGATTATACCGCAGCGTTTTCCTCGGAAATACGGGTTGGGCGGGTGGAGAAAGCGCTCTTCAAAACGAACCACCGTCGACGTTGATCCCCTGGCCACGATCCAAATTCGTCATGCCGACGCCGGTCGGCATGACGGCAGGGTGATCGCATATGGCTTACGGAGGAGCGGCACCCCCGTAAAAACCGTCATCCTCGGGCTTGTCCCAGTGCTGTCCGGCACATTTTTTGCTTGTACAGGCGCATGACATTGATTCCAATGCGGTTAGGACGTTCGCCAACGTTTCCCACCGCTTAGGAGCCAATGCCATGCGCCATCAAGCTACCGTATTCCAACAAATCGTCGAGCTTTTTCCCTGGTCGCAGTTCGACCGTCTGGTGCGCGAACACAAGGCCGAACGGCGTGCTCGCGGATTCAACAGCCGCCAGCATTTCCTGACTTTGTTGGCCGGCAGCCTCGGCGGGCAGCAGGGCCTGCGTCCTTTGGTCGCAACACAGGCTCCGAATAACGGTGCGCTGCGCCTGTTGGGTGGCAAGGCGCCCGCTCGCTCTACACTCGCGGATGCCAATCGCAACCGCCCGTCCGAACTGTTCTTCGCTTTGCTGCTCAAATTGCTTAATTGCGTAAACAACCGGGCCAAACGGCGCGAACTCAAGAGCGCGCTGCGACTGATCGACTCCACTCATATCGATTTCGGCCCCCGTATGCGGCGCTGGTTCGGCCAGTATCAGGGGCGGGAGGCCGGGAAAATCCACCTCGTCTACGATCCCGCCGCGCAGCGGCCCGTCTTCTTCGCCCTCACCGAGGCCAGTATCAACGACATCACCGCCGCCAAAACCCTGCTGCCCATCGAACCCGGCGCCACCTATGTCTTCGACCTCGGCTATTACGATTTCACCTGGTGGGCCGCGATGCACGCCGCATCGTGTCAGTTCGTCACCCGCCTCAAATCCAATACCGTGCTGCGCGATACCACACCGCGTGCCGTCCCGCACGGCGCGGGCGTGCTCTCCGATTGCGAGGGATATTTGCCCGAGCGCCTCGCCGCCCACCGTCGCAATCCCTTCGATACCAAAGGCCGCGAGGTCGTCATCCGCATCGACACCGGCAAGGTCCTGCGCCTGTTCACGAATGATCTCAACAGCACCGCCGAGGAGATCGCCGCTCTTTATAAAGAGCGGTGGCAGATCGAGCTGTTCTTCAAGTGGATCAAGCAGAATCTCAAGATCGAACGGTTCATGGGCACATCCGACAATGCCATCCGAACCCAGATCGCCGTCGCGTTCATCGCTCATATACTCGTGTGTTTGATGCACGAAGAGCAGACCAAGGGCATCGCCGCCAAAGACGCGACCCCGGCGAGGCTGCTGCTGATCGTCCAGACACATATCTTCGTCCGCCGCCCGATCGCACTGTTGCTGGACCCAAAGGCGCCACCCCAACCGCCCAAACCGGGGCCATTGCCGCTGTGGGCCGCAAGCAATTAGTGTGCCGGACAGCACTGGGACAAGCCCGGGGATGACGTTTTTTGGGGCCCCAGCCGGTCCAGCCAAACGTATCGCGACCAAATGCGATACCCCTGGGTCCAAAACCGCCCCACCTTGCCGAACCGCCCCCTCGCCGCCACATTCCCCCCCGACCAACCGGAGCACCCAAGAGCCATGACCACCGAATACACGCCCCCCGCCGTCTGGACCTGGATCAAAACCACGGAGGGAAGGTTCGC
>CAIUPC010000313.1 GCA_903900905.1 uncultured Acetobacteraceae bacterium | reverse complement strand
GTAGCCGTCTTGGGCGCGCTGCATTACCTCAAATGGGAACCTAAGATGAACAAGAACACCGACCTGATGAGGACCGCGCCGTTGCCGAACTACAACGCCGCTACCCCCGCCCGCTGCGAGCCGCCGGAGGGGACGAAGGACGGGACGGAACACAGCCTTCGCATCAATGGCCAATACGTGATGTTTTCTTGGGGGCATGACCGTTGGCTTAGTTTTGGGTTGGATCGGGAATACTCACCAGTTGAATTGGCGACTATCGGCTACCGCTACAGCCACGAGGTGTCCCTGGACCCTCCGCATCCGCACGCCGCGTTGCGTGACGCGGTGGTTGCGGCGGTAATGAGGTATCATACCAACCCATCAGACGATGCTCATTTGGCTTTGACGTACGCTTGTAACGCCCTCCGGTCTGCCCAGACCCCGCCCGATCCGGCGAAGGAACTGGCGGATGCAATGGCCGCCGTGAAGATGCTTCTACCTGTGAATGTCGCTGCACGTCTGGAAACCGCCATCCGAGCCGAGATCGCGGCGCTTAACCGGGGGACCGCGGCATGAGCGACGCAACTATGGATTTGGCGCGAGCGACAGAGCGTGACGCGGCACAGGCAGCAGCGCGGGAGACGGAGCTGATAGCGTCGTGGTCGGCAGCGCTGGCAGAAGCAGAGACCGCGACACGGGCCGCAGCACTGGCAGCAGCACGGGCAGCAACACGGGACGCGGCGCGGGCCGCACCATCCACGGGGCCGATAAATGCCCGGTGGCGGGATAAGCCCGCGCAGGTGCTTTACGATGTGGTGGGGGAGGTCATCCACATCACCGCCGAGCGCGACGCGGCGTTGGAGGAGGTCGAGAGGTTGCAAGAGATATGCAAGGAACTGCAATTACTCGTGGTGCATGGGGATTTTGGGGACGCTGGCATGAACCTTGTTAAACGGCGCGGCGACGTTCTGAAAAAGTATGAAAAATACCAGCGGGGAGACAGAACATGAGCGAGGCATTTATGGATTTGGCGCGCGTGGTCCGCGAGCGTGACGCGGCGCGGGCAGCGCTGGCAGCGGCGGAGCTGGCAGCCATGGATTGGGCGGGCTTACTCGGGGAGCGCGACGCGGCGGTTGCCGAGGTCGAGAGGCTGAAAGCGTTCGCGCAAAAAGTCCTGGACTTTACGAAAAAACCAGAGTGGGGAAAGGTTCGCTACATGGAAGGGTATGAAGTGTATAACGACCTGCATGCGATGGGAGAAGCCGCAAGCGCAGCACTACAGGGAGACGGGACATGACACCGGAAACCTTCATGACCCCCCGGCAACAGGCAATCGAGGCGATGGCGCGGGCGGCGCATGAGGCATTTTGCCAGATGTGGCCGGAATGGGAAGCCCCCCTGAAATGGTCCGATGTTGAAGAAGAAGCGCGCGAGGAAGCCCGACAAAACTCTGCGGCTCAACTCGACGCGCTCCTGGCCGAACTGCCGGGGATGGGGTTGCAGGTCGTGCCAGTGGTGGAGAAGTTGACCCGCGAAATGTGGGCCGCTGCCGGGACTGAGGTCGTCAATCGCAGAATGCAACACCATGACACCACCGTGAGCGCTGTATGGGCCGCGATGTGCG
>CAIUPC010000312.1 GCA_903900905.1 uncultured Acetobacteraceae bacterium | reverse complement strand
GATGACGGGTTTTGCCGGCAATGATGGTCTGTCATTGGTCAGTCCCCTCATGACGCGGGATCGTGTCCGCGCTATGCAGGCGCTGAACGATCCCGCGTCCCGGAGTGTCCCGATGCCCGCCTTCAGCCTGACCCGTCGAACCAGCCTGTTGCTGCCGTTCCTGCTGGCGGCGTGTGGTGGCAGCGACGATGACCGGACCAGCTTCGCGCCACTGCGCTATGACTATCTGCCGACAATTCCGCTGAATGTTGCCACGCTGCAGATGGAGATGCGCTTCGTGCCGGCGCGGTTGGCCTCGGATGTGACTGAGTCTGACCCGATCGATTTGCTCGAGACGATGAAGACCCTGGCGAGCGATCGCCTGAAGCCGGTGGGGGCCAAGGACCGCGCGGTTTTCGCCATCCGGCAGGCATCGCTGATCCAGCGCGGCGATCAGATCACCGGCACGCTGGAGGCGACGTTGGAGATCATCACCGATGACGGCCAGCACGCGGGCTACGCCCAGGCGCGCGCCCGGCGCCAGCACACCGGCCGGATCGATAATTTGCGCGGCAAATTATACGACATGACCGTTGGCATGATGGACGACATGAACGTGGAGCTGGAGTTTCAGATCCGGAAGAATTTGAAGGACTGGATTTCTGATACGGTCACCGCGGCGCCGACCCCGGTATCGGCGGATCCGTTGCCGGCGCCGTTGCGGCGGTAGGGGGCGATCGGTGTTTTCCGTCATGGCGATGAAGATCGGCATCCACGACTTTGCAGCTTTAGACAGGCGAAAGGCGTGGGTGCCGACCTGCGTCGGCATGACGGGGGTTGGATGCCGGTACCGCACTGGTTCGGGCGCCCGCTACTACTCCTCCGCCGCCAGGCGCGCGGCCTGATCTTCGGCGGTGAGTTTGTCGACGAACTCGTCCAGGTCGCCCATCATCACGCGATCGATCTTATACAGCGTCAGGTTGATGCGGTGGTCGGATACGCGGCCCTGCGGGAAATTATAGGTCCGGATTCGTTCTGACCGATCCCCCGTCCCAACCTGGCTCTTGCGGTCCGCCGCGCGGGTCGCGCTCAGCGATGCCCGCTGCTGCTCATACATGCGGGAGCGCAGGATCTTCATCGCCTTGGCGCGGTTCTTGTGCTGGCTGCGCTCCTCCTGCATCGCCACCACGATGCCGGTCGGAAGATGCGTGATGCGCACCGCGCTTTCGGTCTTGTTCACATGCTGCCCGCCCGCGCCGGAGGCACGGTAGACGTCGATGCGCAGGTCGCCTTCGTTGACCTCGACATCGACCTCCTCGGCTTCCGGCAGCACCGCGACGGTGACGGTGGAGGTATGGATGCGCCCCTGGCTCTCCGTCGCCGGCACGCGCTGCACGCGGTGGACGCCGGATTCGTATTTGAAGCGGGCGAAGACGTTGCGGCCGGTGATTTCGGCGATGCCTTCTTTCAGGCCGCCGAGCTCGGACTCACCGAGTTCCATGACCTCGAACTTCCAGCCGCGGCCTTCGGCGTATTTCTGGTACATCTGGAACAGTTCGGCGGCGAACAACCCGGCCTCATCGCCACCCGCCGCCGGGCGGATTTCCAGAATGGCGGAGCGGGCGTCGGCCTCGTCCTTCGGCAGCAGCGAAAGCCGGATTTCGTGTTCCAGCGCCGGAATGCGCTCTTTCAGCTCGAACAGTTCCGCTTCCGCCAGGCCGCGCATTTCCGGATCGGACAGCATCGCTTCGGCTTCGTCGCGGGCCTGTTCAGCGCTGCGCAGTTCGGCGATGCGTTCGACCACCGGTTCGATGTCGTTCAGTTCGCGGGACGCCTTGACATAGGCCTCCCCCGAAATGCCCTCGCCGAGCATGGCGCGGAGTTCGTCCGCCCGGGCGGCGATCCGATCGAGTTTGTAAGCGAGGCTCATGCGAGGCGCGCGGCGATCTCGGCGAAGGCCACCGCGTCCTGCGTGCCGGTGCGCAGGTCCTTCACCTGCGCGACCCCGGCGGCGATGTCGTCGTCGCCCAGGATGACGGTGGCGCGGGCGCCGATTTTGTTGGCCCGTTCCATGCGGCGGCGGAGGTTGCCGCGATACGCCATTTCGGCGCGGATGCCGGCGGCGCGCAGCGATTGCAGCACGGTCAAAGCGGCGGCCTCGGCGGCATCGCCAATGGGCACGACCACGACCGGCGCCGGCGGCGGTGGGGCGGCTTCCATCAGCATGCCCAGCCGTTCGATGCCGGCGGCCCAGCCAACGGCGGGGGTGCGCGGCCCGCCCATTTCCGCGACCAGCCCGTCATAGCGTCCGCCGGCCATCACCGTGCCCTGCGCGCCGAGCTTGGAGGTCACGAATTCGAACGCGGTGTGCCCGTAGTAATCCAGGCCGCGGACGATGCGCGGGTTCTTGCGGAACGGCACGCCGAAGCCGGTGAGGTAAGCCTGCACCTGGGCGTAGAAGGTGGCGGCGGCCTCGGTCAGATAGGGCTCAATCGTCGGTGCATTGGCCACGATGGCGCGGTCGCCCTCGTCCTTGCTGTCGAGGATGCGCATCGGATTGCGCTCCAGCCTTGTCAGGCTGTCCTTGGACAGCTTGTCCTGATGGGCGGAGAAATAGGCGATCAGCGCGTCGCGGTAGGCCGCATGGCTTTCCTTGTCGCCGAGGGTGTTGATCTCCAGCACCGTATCAGCGGCGACGCCGAGGGCTGTCAGGATATCCCAGCCGCAGGCAATGGCTTCGGCATCGGCCAGCGGTTCGGAGGGGCCGATGAGCTCGACGCCAATCTGGTGGAACTGGCGGTAGCGGCCTTTCTGCGGGCGCTCGTAGCGGAACATCGGGCCGGCGTAGAACACCTTCTGCGGCAGGCTCTGGGTCAGGCCGTTGGTGACCAGCGCGCGGCAGACGCCGGCGGTGCCTTCGGGGCGCAATGTGACGGAATCGCCGCCGCGGTCTTCGAAGGTGTACATCTCCTTCATCACCACATCCGACGTTTCCCCCAAGGTCCGGGAGAACACCCGCGTATCCTCGAAGATCGGCGTGATCCATTCGTCGAAGCCGTAGGACGCGGCGATGCGGCGCGCGGTTTCGGCGACGTGGTGGTGGCGGCGCTGGTCCTCGCCAATCAGGTCATGGGTGCCGCGGGCGGGTTGGAGATCGGTCACGGTTGGGTCCTATCGCAGACCGGGCAACCTAGCGAATGCGAACCGGGAGGCAAGAGTTTGGTTGAGGTTGGGTGCGATTCTAAGATGTGCGTTGCGGGCGACCAAGGGAAAGACTCTCCCCCTCCCCTTGCGGGAGGGGGCTGGGGGGGAGGGGAGAACAAGCACGATTTCGGGGATAGACCGCTCTCCCAACCCCCTCCCGCAAGGGGAGGGG
>CAIUPC010000311.1 GCA_903900905.1 uncultured Acetobacteraceae bacterium | reverse complement strand
CATTCGTTTCCGCGATCTGTGAATGCGATAGGACGGGGGGAGAGCATGGCCGGCTTCACCCGCGCCCCCTTCTCGACCACTGAGTATACCACCCAAGCAGCCAAAACCCGCTTGCGTCCCCCGTGAAACCATGCTCAAAGCCCGCCCTTCCCTGCCGGGAGCGACGGCATCGCGCCCGGCTATGCCCACATTCCATCCCGGAATGCGACCTGATCGGGTCGAGGGCGGAGACAAGCCAGAGGGGGATCACACATGCCGCTATATGAAACCGTGCTCATTGCGCGCAATGACGTCACGCAGCAACAGGTCGAGACGGTCGCCGACGAAATCGGTGTTGAGCTCGAAGCCGAAGGTGGTTCCGTCAAGAAGCGGGAATATTGGGGCCTGCGCGGCCTCGCCTACCGCATCAAGAAGAACCGCAAGGGGCATTACATGCTTCTCGCGATCGACGCGAAGCCGGCCTTCGTCAACGAGATGGAGCGTAAGCTCGGTCTGAACGAAGACATCCTGCGGTTCATGACCGTGCGCATCGAAGAAGTCGATGAAGCCCCGTCCGCCGTGCTGTCGCGCAAGTCCGACGAGCGTGAGCGTGGCTTCCGTGGGCCCAAGCCCGCTGGACGCTTCGAGAGCGGCCGCCGCCGTGGCTTTGACGATCGCGAAGAATTCCGCGCCCGCGACGACTTCGGTCGTGAAGATTTCCGTGGCGGCGTTGAGGAGTAAGAATCATGTCCGATACAGCTGAACCGAATCCCGCTGGCCGCCGCTCCGCCGTTGGCGCCCGCCGCCCGTTCTACCGCCGCCGCAAGTCCTGCCCGTTCTCCGGCCCGAATGCGCCGAAGATCGACTACAAGGACGTGCGCCTGCTGTCCCGCTTCCTGAGCGAGCGCGGCAAGATCGTGCCGAGCCGCATCACCGCGGTGTCCGCCAAGAAGCAGCGTGAGCTGGCGACCGCCATCAAGCGCGCTCGCTTCCTGGCTCTGCTTCCCTACATCGTCGCTTAAGGAGCCGCATCATGGCCGCCGTTGAACTGGTGCTGCTCCAGCGCGTCGAGAAGCTGGGGCAGATGGGTGACATCGTTAAGGTGAAGCCCGGTTACGCTCGCAATTACCTGCTGCCGCAGAAGAAGGCTCTGCGCGCCAGCAAGGCCAACCTCGCCCGGTTTGAGGAGCAGAAGGCGCAGCTCGTCGCCCTGAACCTCAAGCGTAAGGAAGAGGCCGAACGCCTCGCCGAACGCATGGGCAATATGTCGGTGATCATCATCCGTCAGGCGGGTGAGTCCGGCAGCCTCTATGGCTCGGTCTCGCCGCGCGACATTTCTGATGCCGCGACCGCCGGCGGGCTGACCATCGCCCGTCAGCAGGTGATCCAGGAAAACCCGATCAAGACCCTTGGCCTGTCCAAGGTCCGCGTCGCGTTGCACCCGGAAGTCTCGATCATGGTGACGGTCAACGTCGCCCGCAGCACCGAAGAAGCCGAGCGCCAGTCGCGCGGCGAAAGCGTCGGGGCGGCGGCGGAGGACGAAGAGGCAGCGCTGGATGCGGCGCTTGCCCTCGAAAATCCGGAAGACGAAGACGCTTCCTGATCCAAAATCAGACGGCCCGGGGCACCACCCCGGGCCGTTTTTTTATCTGCCCCGGAAACAAGGGGTTGCAACCACAGTCCCCGTTGTCCCCGTTATCCACAGGTTCATCCAGCTATTATATTTTCCCCCGCGGGAATAAACAGCGGGGACCGTGAACAGCATCGATTCCCCCCTCCTCGGCCTTTCGCAGCGCCTTCCCCCTTCCAACCTTCAGGCGGAGCAGGCGCTGCTCGGCGCGCTGCTGGCCAATAACCGCGCTTATGAGCGGGTTTCGGAATTCCTCGCCCCCGAGCATTTCGCCGATCCCATTCATGGGCGGATTTTTCAGTCGGTGGCGCGGCGGATCGAGGCGGGGCAGCTGGCCGACGCGGTGACGCTGAAGGCCGAATACGAGCATTCCGGCGTGCTGGAGGAAGTCGGGGGCACCCGCTACCTCGCTCAGCTGCTCACCGCGATGGTGGGCATCATCAACGCCGGCGAATATGGCCGTGCGATCCATGACGCCTGGCTGCGCCGGCAGTTGATCGATGTGGGCGAAACCGTCGTCAACAACGCGTTCGGCGCTGATGCCGAACTCGATGGTGCGCAGCAGATCGAAGCGGCGGAGCAGTCGCTGTTCCAGCTCGCAAGCGACGGCGGCAATAACGGCGGCTTCATCAATTTCGAGCGGGCGCTGACGGACGCCATTCAGGGGGCGGAGCGGGCGTTCCGCCGCGCCGGGCATGTGTCCGGCCTGACGACGGGCTTGCGCGACATGGACGCCAAGACCGGCGGGTTGCATCCGTCCGACCTGCTGATCCTCGCCGGTCGGCCTGGCATGGGCAAAACGGCGCTGGCGACCAAGATCGCCTTTGGCGGCGCCAAGGCGCTGCTGAATGAGGCGCGGGCGAACGACCCGAACGGCATTCCCCGGGCGCAGATCGCGGTGTTCTCGCTGGAAATGAGCTGTGAACAGCTCGCGACTCGTCTGTTGAGCGAAGAGGCGCGCGTGTCCGGCGACCGCATCCGCCGCGGCGATATCGGGCAGAAGGACTTCGACAAATTCGTGCAGGTGTCGCGGGAACTGGCCGCGCTGCCGATTCAGATCGACGATACGCCGGCGATTACCATGTCGGCGCTGCGCACGCGCTGCCGGCGGCTGAAGCGCACCAAGGGGCTGGCGCTGGTGGTGGTCGATTACCTCCAGCTGATGCGCCCCGCGGCGGGCACGCGGCCGGAAAACCGGGTGCTGGAAATCAGCCAGATCACCCAGGGATTGAAGGCCCTGGCGAAGGAGCTGGCGGTGCCGGTGATCGCCCTGTCGCAGCTGTCACGCGCGGTGGAAAGCCGCGAAGACAAGCGGCCGCAGCTTTCGGATCTGCGTGAGTCAGGCACGATTGAGCAGGATGCCGATGCGGTGATGTTCATCTACCGCGATGAATACTACCTGGCGCAGCGGGCGCCGAAGCAGATGTCCTTTGACTCGGAGGACAAGTTCCAGACCAGCCTGAGCAAATGGCAGCAGGACATGGAACAGGTGCACAACAAGGCCGAGCTGATCCTGGCCAAGAACCGCCATGGCCCGACCGGCACCGTGCCGCTGTATTTCGAGGGCGAGTTCACCCGCTTCGGCGATCTGGACCAGGTGCATGAGGACTATGCCGGCTGACGCCGCCGGCGGGGTCGTCTTCGTCGATCTCGGGGCGATCGTCGCGAACTGGCGGCTGTTATGCGCGCGCCATCCGTTTGGCCCGGTCGCCGGCGTGGTCAAGGGCGATGGCTATGGGTTAGGCGCGGGGCCGGTGGCCTCGGCGTTATATGCGGCGGGATGCCGGCATTTCTTCGTGGCATTGCTGGATGAGGCTCTGGCGATCCGGGATTTGATTCCGGAGGCGATGCTGGGGGTGCTCGGCGGGTTGGTGCCGGGTAGTGAAGCGGTCTATCGCGCGCAGGACATTACGCCGGTGCTGGGGTCGCTGGCGGAGATTGATGCGTGGAGACAGGTGTTGACCCCACCCTTGCTGGAGGGGGGCGGGGGGAGGGGGCGATCCCCCGGAACCGTGCCGTATGACCCCTCCCCCCAACCCCCTCCCTCAAGGGGAGGGGGAGACGCACTTGGGGCCATTCTTCATATCGACACGGGCATGGCGCGGCTGGGGCTCGATGCGGGGGAGCTGGCGATCCTGCAACAGGACCATGCCCGGCTCGCCGGCATCGACCTGCGCTACATCATGACCCATCTCGTCTCCGCCGAGGCCGCCGACGATCCGCTGAACCGGCACCAGCGCGAACGCTTCGCCGCCGCCTGTGCCGGCTTGCCGCCGGCGGCGCGCAGCTTCGCCAATTCCTCCGGCATTTTCCTGGGGGAGGATTTCGGCTCCGACCTCGCCCGCCCCGGCGCGGCGCTGTACGGGATCAACCCGACCCCGGGTCAGCCGAACCCGATGCGCCCGGTGGTGCGGCTGATGGGGAGGGTGCTTTCGGTGCGGGAGATCCCGGCCGGAGCCAGTGTCGGCTACAACGCCACCTGGCAGGCCGCCCGCCCGAGCCGCATCGCCACCGTCGGCGTGGGCTATGCGGATGGCTGGCAGCGGGCGCTTTCCGGGCGGGCGCAGGCTTTCTTTGACGGCGCCCCGGTCCCGCTGGTAGGGCGTGTGTCCATGGACCTCACCACCTTTGACGTGACAGACCACCCCGCCATCGTGCCCGGCACATGGTTGGAACTGCTCGGTCCTAACCAAACGCCGGACGATGTCGCGGCGGCGGCCGGCACCAATGGGTATGAGATCCTGACCGCTCTCGCTTTGCGGCTGCCACGGGTTTATCAGGCGGCGTGAACAGCATTCTCAACTTTCTGGCCGCCATCGGGCGCGCCGTGATCAGCGCCTGCCGCGGAGCCGGCGCCGTGACCGTCTTCGGCTTCGAAGGCCTCTCACATATCGTCCGCCCACCCTTCTACGGTCGGCTGTTCGGCCGCGCGCTGATGGAAATCGGTTTCTTCAGCCTACCGGTGGTGGCGATGACGGCGGTGTTCACCGGGATGGTGCTGGCCTTGCAGTCCTATACCGGTTTCTCCCGCTTTTCGGCGCAGGGGGCGGTGGCCAATCTGGTGGTGCTGTCGGTGACACGGGAGCTCGGGCCGGTGCTGGCCGGGCTGATGGTGGCCGGACGAGTCGGGGCCGCGATGGCGGCGGAGCTTGGCACCATGCGCGTGACCGATCAGATCGACGCCTTGTCCACGCTGTCGACGCATCCGATGAAATATCTGGTGGCACCGCGCTTGCTGGCCGGCATCGTGGCCTTGCCGCTGCTGGTGCTGGTCGCCGATGTCCTCGGCGTGATGGGTGGGTTCATCGTGTCCACGTTGAAGCTGGGCTTCAATGTCAGCACCTACCTCACCAATACCGTCAATTTCGTGCAGACCGATGACGTGGTGTCCGGTCTTGTGAAGGCCGGGGTGTTTGGCTTCCTGATCGCGCTGATGGGCTGCTATCAGGGCTATAACAGCAAGGGTGGCGCCCAAGGGGTGGGTGCCGCCACGACCAACGCGGTGGTCGTGGCGTCAATCCTCATCCTCGCCTTCGACTATGTCCTGACGGAGATGTTTTTCGCCCGCTGATCAGGCGACCTTCACGCCCAGATGCGGGAACATCGCCAGCTTCGCGGCTTCGTCCATTTCCGCCTTGAACGCGTGGCGGTCTTTCAGCGCCAGCGCGCGCGCGGCGGCGGGGCGGGCGCTGACCTCGTCGAGGTGACGCTTCAGGTTCGGGAAACCCGCCATCGCATCCGGCCCGAGGATCATCGGCACCAGCCGCGACCAGCCCCAGAGCGCCATGTCAACGACAGTATAGGTGTCGCCCAGCATGAAGCGGTGCGTCGCCAGGCGGGCGTCGATGATGCCCCAATGGCGCTTGGCCTCAAACGTGTAGCGGTTGACGGCGTAGTCCTTGGGCTCCGGCGCGACATTGCGGAAATGCACGGCCTGGCCCGAATAGGGGCCGATGCCCGAGGCGATGAACATCATCCACGACAGCAGCGGCCCGCGATCGGGGGAGCCGAACTGGCCGGTCTTTTCCGACAAATACAGCAGGATCGCGTTGCTATCGAACACGGTCACGCCATCGTCGATGATCGCCGGCAGCTTGGCATTGGGGTTGATCGCGAGGAAAGCCGGCTCATGCTGCTCGCCCTTGCGGGTGTCGATCGGCATCAGCTCGTAGGGCAGGCCCATTTCTTCGAGGCAGAGCGCCACCTTGGTGGGGTTTGGCGCGAGGTTGTAATAGAACTTGATCATCCTGGATGCTCCTGGTTGGTCGCGGGGTTTGTTTAGCCCATTGGCCGCAGCCCGGCAGTTCTAAATTTGGCGCATCGCTCTAACCCCCATCAGTGTTAAAATGGGGAGCGAGGCTCTATCGGCCCCGTCATCCCCGGGCTTGTCCCGGGGAACAAGGTCTCCGCTGTGCCGCGATTGGTCCCCGGGACAAGCCCGGGGATGACGATTTGGAAGGGCATCGCTCGGCATTTAACGCTTATTAGGGGGCGTTCCCGAACCCTGGCATCACCTCCCGCGCGAAGCGTTGCATGCTCCGCCGACCACGGGCGCCGCCGCCGGAACCGCCGCCGTTGATCAGGATGTAGCCGGCGCCGGATTGGCGCAGCGCCTCCAGCTTCTCCGCGATTTCGTCGGGGTTGCCGTAGATGGCGCTGTTGACGTTGACCGACACCGGATCGCCGGTGGCGCGATCGGGGCCGCCATGCACGGTACCATCGGGCTGGGTCGCGAGTTTGAGCTGGCGCAGCCGGTTGGTCAGGCGGCGGTCCAGCGCCTCCTGCTTTTCGGCCTCGTTGTCGGCGACGAAGAAGGCACGGGTGACGCCCACCATCATAGGGTCGTAGACGCGGCCGGAGGCTTCGACGGCGGCGCGGAAGATGGCGATGCTTTCGGCGACATCCCCGGGGGAGGCGTATTGGCCCAGCAGCAGGTTGAAGCCGCGCCGGGCGACGTCGCGGATCGATCGCGGGCTGCCGGCGCCCATCCAAATGGCCGGGTGCGGTTTGCGGTGCGACGGCGGCTCGACCACGATGTCGTTGAACGACCAGAACCGGCCTTTGTGGGAGAAGCGGTCTTCCGAGGTCCAGCATTTCAGCAGGACTTCAACGGATTCCTCGAACCGCGCGTCGGCGTCTTCGAAGGGCACGTCGAAACCGGCGAATTCGTTGTAGCGGTAGCCTTTGCCGATACCGAAATCGAGCCTTCCGCCGGAAAGCAGGTCCAAGGTCGCGGCCTGTTCCGCCAGCAGCACCGGATTGTGCCAGGGCAGCACGATAACGGCGGTGCCGAGCCGCAGCGTGGTGGTGCGGGCCCCGAGCCAGGTGAGCAGGTTCAGCGTGGCCGAGACCTGGCCGAAGCCGGTGAAATGGTGCTCGACCACGAAGGTGCCGTGGAAGCCCAGGGCCTCGGCTTCGACGTTGTAGTCGATGAAATCGCGAAAACCCTCGGCGCTGTCGAATTCACCGCTGCCGCGCCGTGCCGCGGCGCTGCCGAACAAACCGAACCGCATGGTGGTGTTCCCTCGTTTGTGGTTGGGCGCAGGTTAGGACCAGGGGCCGCTTGCCGCCAATTGCCCGATGCCATATTGCCACCTGGCCTGAGGGCGACACGAGGAACGACATCAATGGAATTTGGCTGGTATCACGAGTTTCACCGGCAGGTGCCCGGGCAGACCGACGCGGAGGCCTTCGCGATGGGGTTGGAGCAAGCCGTCGCGGGCGAAAGCTGGGGGCTGGATTCGTTTTGGCTGGCGGAGATCCATCAGCAGGCGTCGCGCTCGGTTCTGACCGCGCCGCTTAATGTCGCCACCGCCATCGCCACCCGCACCACCACCCTGCGCATCGGCACCGCGGTGCAGGTGCTGCCGCTGGCGCATCCGCTGCGGCTGGCGGAGGAAACCGCGACCGTCGATCAGATCAGCGGTGGCCGGCTGTTGCTGGGCGTGGGCCGCAGCGGCAATCCGCGCTCTTACGCCGCCTATGGCGTGCCCTATTCCGAAAGCCGGGAACGGTTTTATGAGACGCTGGAGGTGCTGAAACTCGCCTGGACCCAGGATAGTTTCACCTTTCACGGCAAATTCCACCATTTCGATGAGGCCCGGGCCGTCCCCCGCCCGTTCCAGAAGCCGCATCCGGAAATCCGCATCGCCGGCGCGAGTGAGGACACGTTCCCGGTTCTGGGCGCGCTGGGTTACCCGCTGTTCGTGGCGGTGCGCAGCGGCACGCTGTCCGGTCTCGCGCCCGATCTGCATGCGTATCGTGCGGCCTACAAGGCCGCCGGCCATCCCGGCAAGGGCCAGGTGCATCTGCGCCTGTCGATGCATGTGGCGGAAACCGACGCTTTGGCGGAAGCCGAAAGCGAAGAGAGCATCATGGGCGGCTACGGCCTGCTGAAGTCACAGCTGGAAGGCTCCCCCAACGCAAGGCGGCGGGCGGAGCTGGACGATGTGCGCAGCCTGAGCTTCGCGGCCGCCATGCGCGACAAGGTGGTTGTCGGCGGGCCGGACCGGGTGGCGGCGCGGCTGCTGGAACTGAAGCAGGAACTCGGCATCGACGGGATTCTGGCGGAGTTGAACTTCGGCGCCAAAATCCCGCCCGAGGCGATGATGCGGTCGCTACGGCTGTTGTGCGAGACCGTGCGGCCACGCTGCCAGTAGCGGCCGGGGTTTTACCGCGCCACGTCGATACCCATCTGGACCTGGGCGATAGCGCGGTCGATCAGGTCGATCGCGGCGACGCGGTGGCCGCCTTTGTTGTGTTCGGCGACTTGCAGCTCCGCGCGCGCATTGCGCAGCGCATTCAGCGCGTTGACCATATGCGGTTGCGCCGCGACGGCGCAGCCGGCGGCGAAACTGGTGGCGATCAGCATGCCGACGGTCAGGTATTTCGCCGTGCGGGCGCGTAAGGGAGAGAGTGTCTTGGACATTGTGTCAGGACCGTTCAGGTGAGGGTTTCGGGTTCGGTGGCATCAGCGGCACCGGTGCGGGTGCCAGAAGCACCAGCCGCCGCCGTGGTCGCGCTCCACGACGACGCAGCCGGCGAGGGGCATCATAACACCCAGCAGGGCGAACAATAGGGCGAAACGTTTCACTGGGGTGGTCCCCTTGGGTTGGTTGGGTGACAGCGTCCGCCAAAGGTCTGGTCATGCCAGGCCTTGGCTCCGATCGGAACGTAGCAGGCCATTCCGGCTCGGAGCGCGACGTTTTGTAACGGACGTTATCGGTGGCGCCGGTTTTCGGGCCGTTTCAGACAATCGGCGGCAGGGTGGCGATGAAGGACGGGATGGTCTCGATCTCGTCATACCAGGCCGACAGGACCGGATGACCCTCCCGCCATTTGAACGTGCGATGCCGGCGCTCGGCCCAGCCCAGCGTGGCGCCCAGCGCGATCCGGGCCACGTCCAGACGGCCGGTATAGGCGCCGCCAGCCACGGCTGTTTCCAACGCGTCCAACGTGCGGGTGGCGCGGGTCAGTTCCAGCGCCTGCATGCCGGGGGAACGCTCGTGCGCCGGGCGGCGCAATTCGCGGTTCCAGACCGCGATGCCGTCGATCAGGCCCATGGCGGTCCCGAGGCGGGACAGGGTTACCCAGTTGTCCGAGCCGTCGCGCGGCAGCAAGGGCGGGCCGCTGTGCTGCGTATCGAGATAGGAAAATATCAGCAACGATTCCGTCAGCACCACACCGTTATCCAGCCGCAGCGTCGGCACCCGCCCGACCGGATTATACGGCAGCAGCATGGAGTGCGGGTCGCGGAGGGTGACGAATTCTTTCTCCGTCGCCGCGTCCAGACCGAGTTCGATCAGCGCGATGCGGACGATGCGGGCATAGGGGGAGCCGGCGGCGTAGAACAGTTTCATGGCGACCTCACCAGGGTGCAGGCGTTAAATGAGCGGCGATAGCCTTAAATCACGTCATCCCCGGGCTCGTCCCGGGGACCAATCGCGGCACCAACGGCAACCTGGGTCCCCGGGACAAGCCCGGGGATGACGGGGAAGAGAGGCCTTGGCCGCTCATATAACGGCTATGCCTCACCACGGCGTTTTGTAGCCCTGGAACGGGGTCGGAATGCGCTTGATGTCCTGCAGCACCTCAGCCGGGATATCGCCGCCGTCATGCGATGAATCGGTTGCCAGGCCGAGTGCGTCAACCAGGCCGCCAAACCGCTCTTCGATACGCTGTGCGATCT
>CAIUPC010000310.1 GCA_903900905.1 uncultured Acetobacteraceae bacterium | reverse complement strand
TCTCCTTGGGGGTCTCAACAGGGTAAGGCGTGGCTGCCGACCGCCGTCGGCATGACGGGTTTGCGACGTCGTGGGGTCAAAGTTTCAACCCCGGTATTATGCCACCCCAAACACCGCTTTCGCATTCTCCAGGAACACCTGACGCCGCTGCGTTTCCGTCATCTTGAACGGCAGCGCCTGCGCGGGATCGTCGAAGTCCCAATGCGGGTAGTCGGTGGCGAACAGGATGCGGTCCCAGCCCATCCAGTCGAAGATCTCGGCCAGCTGCGTGCGTGGCTCCGGCTCCTCAATCGGCTGGGTGGTGAACCAGATGTTGCTGCGCAGGTATTCCGACGGCAGGCGCTTCAGATGCGGCAGTTCCTGCTTCAGCTTGCGGTACTGCGCATCCATGCGCCAGGCCAGCGCCGCGGCCCAGGCGACGCCGCCCTCGATCATGACGAATTTCAGTTTCGGGAACCGCTCGAACACGCCTTCCAGGATCAGGCTGACCGTCAGCGCCTGCTGCGCCTGGGCATGGCCAACCATTTCTTCCAGATAATACGAGCCCCAGCCGGAGGAGGTGATGGCATTGCCGCCATAGCCGAAGGCATGCACGCCAATCGGCAGGCCCGCCGCCTCCGCCGCCGCGAAAATCGGCCAGTACTGGCGCTGACCCATCGGCGTCGCGGTGCGCGACAGCATCAGCACCTGGGCGAAATTCGGATCGCCCGCCCGCAGTTCGATCTCTTTGACCGAGGCGGCGGCGTCCTCATACGGGATCACGACCGAGCCTTTGAGGCGCTGGTCCTGCGAGGTCCACTCCGCCTTCTGCCATTCATTGGTGGCATGGGTGATAGCGGCGGACAGATCGAGGTTCATCGCCCCCTGGCCGGCACCGAGCGGGTTCAGAATGCCGAGCGTAACGTTGTTCGGGTCCAGATGCTGCTGCGCCATGAACGCCAGATCGCTGCCAGGCTGCCCGCCGGGCGGCCAGGAGTCGAGGCGGCTGGCGAGCGGTTGCCCCTTGGGATAGGCGGAGCCTTTTTCCCACGGCAGGCGATAGGTGACGCCGAAATTCTCAATATGCGACTGCCATTGCTTTGACAGATAGGGAAACAGGGAGCGGCTGACACCACCAACGCTGGGGCCGGCGGCGCGCGGATGGATGTCGCAATCGGCGATGGCCAGCTTCGATTGGGTCACCGGCTGAATGCCGGAGCGATTGAGGACGTCGACGTTCATGTCAGGGTCTCCCCCATGGCCGCTTGGACGGCCGTTTCGTTCAAACGAGGATAAGTCCGAAGCGGATTGTCCGCCATGATTTTCCGCGTCAGGGCCTTGTCGAAGCCTTCGGGCATCGCGCCCTGACCCTCAAACTGCCAATGCGGATAGTCGGTGGAGAACAGCAGCATCTCGTCGGAGCCGAAATGCTCCATCAGCCGCATGATGCCGCCCTCGTCCGGCGGGCCGTCGAAAGGTTGCAGCGTCAGCCGCACGCGGTCGCGCACGATGGAGGCCGGCGGATCGCTCACCCAGGGGATTTCCGAGCGCAGGCCTTTCCAGAACTTGGTCAGGCGCCAGAGATAGGCCGGCAGCCAGCTGACCCCGGATTCCATCAGGACGACCGTCAGATCGGGGAATTTGGCGAAAACGCCTTCCGACATCAGGTTGGTGAGCTGGGACTGAAAGCCCGGGGCCTGATTGACGTAATCCTCGGTATAATATGTCGGCCAGCCAATAGGGGTGACCGGATGGCGATACGTGCTGCCGGCATGAATACCAATCGGCAGCCCATGCTTCTGCGCCGCCGCGAAAATCGGCCAGTTCTGCCGCCGACCCAACGGGATTTCGCCGCCGACGAGCAGCAGCACCTGCACGAAGCGCTTATCGGCCGCGCATCGATTGATCTCATCGACCGCGCGTTCCGGGTTCTGGGTCGGCACCACGATGGAGGCGCGCAGCCGCGGGTCGCGGTCGAGCCATTCCTGGACGATCCAGTCATTCAGCGCCTGGGCGAAGGCCGCGCCCATGTCCTCACTGAACAGAGCCTGCACACCATACAGGCAGTTCAGGATCGCGAAGCGGCTGCCGAAGGGATCAAGCGCCTCGGCCGCCAGTTTCTCGACCGAGGTGCCGGCCTTCCCGGTCTCATCCCGCCAGTCGGCGCGAAAAGAGAGCGGGTTGGTGGTCGGGTAGCTGATGGTGACCAGTTCTTCCACGCCGCGCCGGACGACGGTGTCGCGCCACATGTCCGGCAGATACGGCAGCAGCGCCGCCATCTTCGGAACGGTGGGGTGGACGTCGCAGTCGATGCTGAAGGCGCTGGTCATCGCAGGCTCAGAGCTTGATCATCAGGTCGGCGCCTTCGACCTTCACTTCGAACACCGCCAGGTCGGTATCGGCCGGGGCGGACATCGCCTTGCCGGTGCGGATGTCGAACTGCGCCGCGTGCAGCGGGCATTCGATGCAGCCATTTTCCAGCCAGCCTTCGCTGAGCAGGGCATATTCATGCGAGCACACATTGTCGGTGGCGCGGAATTCGCCGCCCGGCAGGTGATAGAGCGCCACTTCGCGGTCACCGAGGCGCACGCCGATGCACTGGCCCTCCGCCACATCCGCCGTTGCCGCCGCGCGGATCCATTCGTTCGCCATTATCGTCTCCTAAGGGTTGGTTGCAGCCATCTTGCCAGCGTCCGGCGGCGGGGCCAACCCTTGGGTTATTCCCGCGGTCGGGCGTTGCATCGCGTCGCGGCGGATCGCATAGAATGGGCGCCCTAAGAACTGTCAGGATCGCCGATGCGTAAACCAGCCTTTCTCTCCGTTCTGGCTTTGGCATCCGGCGTGTGCGTGCTGACTTCGGCGGCGATGGCGCAGAACGTCCTGCTCAACGCGCCCGGCCTGCTGGAAAAGAAGAGCAAGGCCGGCGCCCCCGACGTCAAAGCCGCCCCCCAGGCCTGGCCGCGCCTGGAGATCGGCGCCGCTTTATGCCGCAGCGAAGCCGATCTGGGCCGTTTGGCCGCCAATCGGGCGCATACCGAGGGCGGTGGTGCGGCTGATTGCCAGATCATGCGCGCGGCCACCGGCGTGCAGATCGTGCAACGCAAAGGCCCCGGCCGCACCCAGGTGCGGGTGACCGATCAGCCGGCGGTTGTCGGTTGGACGGATGTCTGGCTGCCGGAAAAGGCGCCTTCAGGGAAGTAGGCCTGGGGCCCAGGATGTTGCCGCGTCGCTGGTGACCCAATTCCGTCAGCATGACGGGTTTACGAGGGCGGGCGCCGAACGCCACAGCCCTCGTATATTCTCCGCCTCAATGCCGGAAGTGGCGCATCCCCGTGAACACCATCGCCACGCCCGCCGCATCCGCCGCGGCGATGACCTCATGGTCGCGAATTGACCCACCCGGCTGAATGACCGCGGTAGCACCGGCGGCAATCGCGGCTTCCAGCCCATCGGCGAAGGGGAAGAAGGCGTCGGAGGCGACGACACTGCCCTCGGTGAGCCGACCCGTCAGGCCGATGGCCTTGGCGGCTTCCTCGCTTTTCCAGGCGGCGATGCGGGCGGAGTCGACCCGGCTCATTTGTCCCGCGCCGATCCCGACGGTGGCGCCGGCCTTGGCATAGACGATCGCGTTCGACTTCACATGCTTGCACACCCGGAACGCGAACAGCAGATCGGCCAGCTCCTGCTCGGTCGGTGCGCGCTGCGTCACGACTTTCAGCGTCTCCGCCAGCACCCGCCCGGCGTCGCGGGTCTGCGCCAGGAAGCCGCCCGCGAGGCTGCGGAACGTCAGCCCCGGCGCCGCCGCGTCGGGCACGCCGCCGGTCAACAGCACGCGCAGGTTCTTCTTGCGGCCAAGGATTTCCCGGGCCGCCTGGTCCGCGTCGGGGGCGATGATGACCTCGGTGAAGATGGCCGAAATCTTCTCTGCCGCCGCCG
>CAIUPC010000309.1 GCA_903900905.1 uncultured Acetobacteraceae bacterium | reverse complement strand
TGTGCCGGGGCCGATGGGAATCCTTGGCTTGTCTCGTTGAGAGCACGCGAGGCGTGGACACCGACCTGCGTCGGTATGACGATCTCTGGCACCGCCTGCGGGTCAAAATTGATACCTCTGGTGGAAAACCCCTTACGCCGTGAGAGCGGGCCGACCCCGCCGCCGGCCTCGGGCTTCACCGCGCGAGCCCCCCGCGCAACGCCCACACAAACCGCGCCGCAAAACCCCTTACGCCGTGAGCGCGAGCCGACCCCGGCCGCCGGCCCCACCGCGCGAGCCTCCCGCGCAACGTCCGCTCAATTCACGCCGGAATACCCCATACGCCGTGAGCGCAAACCGACCCCGCCGCCGCCCTCCGGCCCCACCGCGCGAACCCCCCGCGCAACGCCAACACAAACCGTGCCGCAAAACCCCTTACGCCGTGAGCCGCACACCAAACCGGCCCCGTCCGCCGCGGAGGCAAACCACCCGCACCGCAACCAGCAAACTACCCCCGCGCGACCACCCGCAACGCCCGCCGCCGCGCCCGGGGAGAGGCCTCGGCCGGCAATTCCATCGGCAGCAGCGGCGCGCCATCCCGCGCGCCATCGCCGACGGTATCCGCCTCTTCGATCTCCGCTTCGGGAATGTCGCGGCCGGCCAGGTAATTCGCAGCCAGGTGGCGGAAAGTATAATCCAGCAAGGATGTGGCCTGGCGCACCGCCGGATCGCCCTCAACCGCGCCGGCCGGGCCGAAGCGGGTGAAGGTGAAGGCCTCCACAAACGCCTCCAACGGCACGCCATGCTGAAGCCCCAGGCTCACGGCGGCGGCGAAATTGTCCATCAGGCCGCGGAAGGCCGCGCCTTCCTTGTGCAGGGCGATGAAGATCTCGCCAAGCGCGCCGGTGTCATATTCGCCGGTGCGGACATAAAGCTTATGCCCGCCAACGGACGCCTTCTGCGTGTAGCCGCTGCGCCGCGCCGGCAAATCCCGCCGCGCGGCTGTCGGCTGCGGCGCCCCGAGTTCGGCCGGGCGGGCCGGCATCGCCTCCATGAACGGGGCGATCGCGTCATGCATCAGCGCATGCGCGCTGCCGCCATGCACCGGGATCGGCTGCCCGCCCCCAATCATGGTGGCAAGGGCTTCCTCGGCCGTGGCGCCGCTGACCGCGAGCCAGGCCCGGGCGGCCCGGCTGAGCCCACCGGTGGCGAGCAAGGGCGAGAAAGCGGGCGCGATGCCCCCGGTCTCAACCCCCAGCAGCGCATCGGCCGCGCCCGGGGCGCTGATGGCGGTGGTGGCGATGTGGCGCAGCCCCTCGACCGCGAGCGCCTGCTGCCGCGCCGCCCGGGCCGCCTCGGCCAGGCCAGGCACGACGGTCTGGGCGGGCGCGATCGGCCAATCCATGGGGGAGGGGCGGATCGCGTCGGTCAACCGGGCCAGCCGGCCGGAGGTCGCATCCGCCCGCCCGCGCAGAATGGCCGCCAAAGCGCGCCCGATATCGCGGGCGGCGTCAGATGCGTAATCCACCCCCAAAGCGGACAACAACCCCGACAAATCGGCCATCCCGACGGCGAGACGCGCGCTCCCCGGGCTGGCGAAGGTCAGGGTCAGGACCGCGGTCTCCACCGCCCCCGCGAAGGCGGCGCTGTCGAACAACCCGGCCGCATCGATGAAAGCGGGGAGATTAAGGACGAACCCAGGTGTGTGCTCGCCCGTGCCGCGCCAGACGGACTCCGTTGGCGCACCACGGCGGAGTTGCAGCATCCAGTGCAACCGCTCCGCCAGAGCCGGATCCGTTGCCGCGGCCCGTTCGGCCAAAGGCCGGATCCAGGTCTCGGCGGCAGGTGCCAGCGACACAGCCCCCGAACCGGGGGCAAGGGCGGCCAGACCGGCGGCAGCACTATCCTCCCACGACGCCGGCAGGGTCACCAAACGCGGTGCCTCATCCGGGTCGGGGCCGATAGAGATGCGGCGCATGCGCACGCCGTGCCAGGAGCGATGGATTTTCATGGCCCTATGCTACGGCTGGGCCATGCGACTCGGAAAGCTTATTTTGGGGGTAAACGGGTCAAGACCCACAATATCCTGTGGATGACTCGGTATCGGGCGGAATTTCACCCCCTGAAAACTCCCCCTCCCCTTGAGGGAGGGGGCCGGGGGGAGGGGGGCTACGGCACGAATTCCGGAGAGCCGAGGACCAATATCTCCGGCCGCGCTAACTCACACGGCTTCGTCGAGCTCTTTGCCCCACATGCGTTCCAGGCCGTACATGGTCCGGGATTCCGGCTTGAACAGATGCACCACGATATCGCCGGCATCGATCAGGACCCAGTCGGATCCGGTCGCACCCTCAATGGGCACCCGCTTCATGCCTTCCTTGTGCAGCTTCTCCGCCAGATGCTGCGCCATGGCGCTGATCTGGCGATCCGCCAGGCCGGTGGCGATGACCATCCGGTCGCAGAACATGGCTTTGCCGGACAGGTCCAGGGCGACGATGTCCTCGGCCTTATCATCATCCAGGCTGTCGACAATGATCTTCTGCAGCCGATCGAGCTCGGACGGGGTGGCTTTGACTTTGGCCTTGCGGGGCGCGCGCTTGGGCTTGACCGGGGCTTCAGGCGCGACGGCCGTGTCAATGTCAGCGACCGGACCGGCGGCGATGGTCTTCTTGCGGGGCGTGCCGGGGGCCGGGCTGGCCTCGGCCAAAGCGGGCTTCACCGCCCGCTTGCGCGGCGCCGGCTTATGCCGGGCGGGGGAGGCGGCGACAGGCGCTTTCGGGGTGGTGGCTATGGGACTGATCCTTGAAGGGCGGCGCGGAGGGCGGTCGCGGAGAGCGGGTTCTGCCGCGCCGTCAGAAACACCCAGCCCGGCGCCTTGCCTGGCAGGAGTGGTGCTTCCCGTGACGGTCGCCGGGCAGAATGCATGCGCCGGGCGGCCTGGCCAGCGAGTGCGCGATGGTTATACGAGGGTCGGGGCAGGACAGCAAAGGACAACCGCCGGGCAATGTCCATCCATCGCCGCCATTTCGGCAATTGCTCCAGAATATCAGCCCCCATGATCCAGACGAAGCTGGCGCGAGGGAAGCGCCGCAGCAGCTGGCGGATGGTATCGACGGTGAAGCGGGTATGCAGCGCCTGCTCGATCCCGGTGGCGATGATGCGCCGCCCGTCCGCGATCTTGCGTGCCCCGGCCATGCGTTCGGCGAAGGGCGCCATGCCGCGGCGGGGCTTCAGCGGATTGCCGGGTGACACCAGCAGCCACACCTGGTCGAGCCGCAGCCGCTTCAGAGCCAGCGCCGCGATATGGCGATGCCCGGCATGAGCGGGGTTGAATGACCCGCCCAGCAAGCCAATGCGCATGCGCCTCCGGTCGCCGAAGCGGGGGAGCGGGTCCGGGATCAGGGGCGTGTCTGCCCGGTGCCGGTGATGATGTAGCGGTAGGTCGTCAGCTGCTCCAATCCCACCGGGCCGCGGGCGTGGATGCGGCCGGTGGCAATGCCGATCTCGGCGCCGAAGCCGAATTCGCCGCCGTCGCAGAATTGGGTGGAGGCGTTCCACAGCGCCACCGCGCTATCGACCCCGCGCAGGAATGTCTCCGCCGCGTCGGCATCTTCCGTGACAATGGCTTCGGTGTGCTCGCTGCCGTGCTTTGTGATGTGGGCCAGCGCCTCGTCGACCCCATCGACCACGGCGATGGACAGGATGGAGTCCAGCCATTCGGTGTCGAAATCGGCCTCGGTCGCCCGGATCAGGTCAGGGACGACCATGCAGGCCTGCGCATCCGCCCGGAAGTCGCAGCCGAGTTTCCGCAGGTCGTCCACGATACCCGGCAGCATATGGGCGGCGATCGCGCGGTCGATCAGCAGCGTTTCCGTCGCGCCGCAGATGCCGGTGCGGCGCATCTTGGCATTGGCGATGATGGCGCGGGCCATCTTTTCGTCCGCTTTTTCATGGATATAGGTGTGGCAGAGGCCCTCGGCATGGGCGAGGACGGGCACGCGAGCCTCGCGCTGCACCCGTTCAACCAGGGATTTGCCGCCGCGGGGAATGATGAGATCCAGCAGCCCGGCACCCGCCAGCATCGCCGCGACATAGGCCCGGTCCGCGTTCGGCGCGACCTGGATGCAGGCGGTCGGCAGGCCGGAGGACAGCAGCCCGGCCTGCAGCGCCGCGTTGATCGCCCGCGCGCTGCGGGCGCTGTCGGAGCCGCCCCGGAGAATGACCGCGTTGCCGGATTTGAGGCACAGCGCCGAGGCGTCCGCGCCCACATTCGGACGGCTCTCATAGATCATGCCGATAACGCCGATGGGCGTGGCGATGCGCTGGATGCGCAGCCCGTTGGGCCGGGTCCAGTCAGCCAAAGTCCGCGCGAGCGGATCGGGGAGGGCGGCAACCTCCTCCAACCCCTTGGCCATGGCTTCGACCCGGGCCGGGGTGAGGGTGAGCCGGTCGCGGAAGGCGGCGGTGCCGTGGAAGGCCGTGACGTCGGCTTCGTTGGCGGCCAGGATCTCCGGCATCGCGCCGCGCAAGGCGGCAGCCATCGTGGTCAGCGCGGCATTGCGCGTGGCCTCGCTGCTGCGGGCCAGCACGCGGGAGGCGGCGCGCGCCTCAATCGCGGCGCGGTGGAGATGCTGGGTGGCTTCGGTCTCGATATGCATGTCTGTGTCCTCAGGCGTCTATTGTGGCGCGGGAGGAAGGGAGATTCCAGTGGGGGGCGAAGCACGCTGTCACGATGCCACGCCGCTTGTGCTGTCCTATTTCCGCCCGTACGTCGCGTCATGATCCGGCGCGATGGTCAGGAACCGCAAGAAATCCCCATCCCGGTAAGCAGTGGCCCGCCGGGATTGCGTGATACGCATTGAATACACAGCGCCAACCCCGGGGGGCGGTGTCAAACTCGCGATCTTCTCCCACTTCAGCCCATTGTCCCGATAGACCTGACCCCAGGTCATCCGCCGCAGCTTGTTCAGCGTCTCAAGCGCCGAATGGCGGTCGGGTTTTTGCAGGGTGAACAGATTGTCCTGGAAGACCGGATTGTTGAGATCAAGCCGGACCAGCGCGTCCGGCTCAGCTCGCGTCATTTCCCGGGTCATTCAAGGTCGTCAGCACCTGATCAGCCCCCGCCTCCGACGCCGGATGGGTGCGCGCCCATTCCAGCGCCCGTTCCAGATCGGCCTTCCCCTGCGGCGTATGGAGCCAGCCTTCATTGTCCGGCACCACGGTGGCCGTGCGGATCAACCAAACGCCGGGTTCCTGCTCCTCGACCAGCACCTGCCGTCCGGCATAACGTTTGCCGAGCGAGATCTGACCATTGGCCCCAACGACCTTCATGCTGTGACCGGCTCTGAGCGAGGCGCTCATACTGTGCTTGCTCCATTCGGGCTGATCCAACGGCACGATAGCACGAATGGACGGACCGCGCGAAGCGGGATCACGCCCTTGGCCACCGATCACTTCTACTCGTGGTCATCGGGCCGTCACCGCCCGCACCGTTCAGGCCGCAAAACCCGTCTTGGTGCGCGTATATTCCAGCCGGTACACCCCGCGCTCAAAAGGTCCCGTCGCCCCTGCGCCGGTCATGGCGCGATCCAGCATCAGATCCTCCAACGCTGCTGCGTCGGTGGCTTCGATCATGATGAAACAGTCGGGCGGGGTCTGAATATCGGTCCGCCCGCGGGTCTCGGTCGTGCGGACGGAGGACGCCGCCGCATCCCCCTGGCAGAAATGCGCCCCCGTCACCCGCGTCGCCTGCGCCGCCGCGCGCACCAAAGCCCGCAGCCCCGGAATATGCTGCGCATCGCAGCCAAAGCGGATGGTCAGCATAACGCCGCCCGCGCCCGGCCCGTGGCTGACCAGGACCCGCGACAGCGCCCGGAAGGTATTGCGGAACTGCGCCGTCACATGCGCGGTCGCCGGGGTCGGGTCGTTCAGGCGATTGGCATAGTCCATGCCCTTCGCCACCTCCATGGTGTCGAGCTCGTAGAGGGTGAAGAACTCCGGCTGCGTGACCGTATCCATGGCGATGAAGCGGCGGCCGCGGCGGAAGCCGGGAATGCCGACGCGTTCGGGCATGTGTTCGTTGACGTGCCAGTCGTAGAACTGGTCACGGGTTTCGGGCGCGATATCGTTCCAGATCGCGACTACGGCTTCGCCTGCGAGCATTGTTATGCACTCCTGTTCATGGGTCTTGTACTCGCCCGCGTTGACCTTGACTTATCGAAGGGGCCCAACCCCGTCATGCCGACGGAGGTCGGCATCCACGCCTTTGCAGTATCGGTCCCAAGGAAGGCGTGGATACCGACCTGCGTCGGTATGACGGGTAGCGATGGCCGGTATGTCATTCATGTTACGGGCGTTGCCTCAGCTACCCGGCAGCTCATAAGCCTCGGGGAAGAAGAAGTCCTTCCACGAGCCCGGCATCACCTTGATGCTGCCCATCTCGTGCATGAACTTCGCCGCCTTCATCGTGTTCTCCGGCACCATCGTCCACTTGGTCCCCGGCGCGGAGGCCACGGATTGCACGAAATCAACCGTCAGCTTCGACTCCCCATCCTCAATCCAATACTTCGCCGCCGTCCCCAGATCGGCGTTCACCCGATCCGTCGCCTCTTTCAAAGCCGCGAACAGCGCTTTGAACAGCACCGGATTGCGATCGCGGAAGCGGGAGGAGGCATAGGCCGTCGTGAACGTGTTCGAACCGCCCCAGATGTCGAAAGAGTTGAACACCGTATGGATGGCCGGGTTCTGCAACTGCTGCTGCATATACGGCGGCACCGCCCAGACGCAGTTGACCTCATTGGTGCCCGACAGCAGCGCGATCGTCGCATCCGGGGGCGACATCGACACGGTCATATCGTCGAAGCGGGTCGCCTCCTTGATCCCGTATGCCGCGGCTGCCGCGGCCTGCAGGCTGACCGCCTGGGCCGAGACCTTCACCGCCGGCACCGCGATCTTCTTGCAACGGCGGAGGTCGTCGATGCTCTTGATGCTCGGGTCATTGCTGTTCAGCACATAGGGCAGGGTCGCCAGGGCGCTGATCGCGCGGACCTCCTGCGCCGAACCGCGCGTGCGGCTCCAGATCGTCAGCACGCCTTGCGGGCTGCCGGCGACGATATCGACGCTATCGGACAGCAGCGCGTCGTTCATGGCGGCGGGGCCGTTGAATTTGAACGTGGTGACCTTCACCTCCGGAATGCCCATCAGCGCGGCGTGCTTCTGGATGAGCTTCTCATGGTCGATCATATTGAGCTGCAGGTAGCCCATCGAAAACTGACGGGCGATGCGGACTTCCGGCACTTCGGCCCGGACGGCCGCGCCAAAGGGCGCAAGGCAGATGGCGGCAAGGGAAGCGAGCAAAAAACGGCGCATGGTGTGGGTCTCCTCGACCCCTGCTATAGCAAAGCACGCGGCGGCATAAACCCCTTGGCGCGCCGCGCGGAAACCGCGATCCTCATCGTCCAGGAGTTCGCCATGCCCGACACCGCCGTGCTGCACGCCCCGCTACCCATGCTGTTCATGCCCGAAAAGCAGCCCGCCCGCCCGGTCACCCGCGCGCTGAAGGTGGTGTCCCCGTACGAACCCGCCGGCGACCAACCCGCCGCGATCAAGCAACTGGTGGAAGGCATCAACCAGCACGAGCGGGATCAGGTGCTGCTCGGCGTCACCGGTTCGGGCAAGACCTTCACCATGGCCAAGGTGATCGAGGCCGTGCAACGCCCGACCCTGATCCTGGCGCCCAACAAGACACTGGCGGCGCAGCTCTATGGGGAGATGAAGAGCTTCTTCCCCGACAACGCGGTCGAGTATTTCGTCAGCTACTACGACTATTACCAGCCGGAGGCCTACGTCCCGCGCACCGACACCTATATCGAGAAAGACGCCCAGATCAACGAACAGATCGACCGCATGCGCCACGCGGCGACGCAGTCTCTGTTGGAGCGCAATGACGTCGTGCTGGTCGCCTCGGTGTCGTGCATCTACGGTATCGGCTCGGTCGAGACCTACGCCAAGATGGTGGTGAAGCTGGAAGTCGGCGGCAGCATCGATCGCGACGTGCTGGCCAAGGCGCTGGTCAACCTGCAATACCGCCGCAACGACACCGCCTTCCAGCGCGGCACCTTCCGTTTGCGGGGGGAGGTCGTGGACATCTTCCCCAGCCATTACGAAGACCGCGCCTGGCGGGTGTCGCTGTTTGGCGATGAGATCGAATCCATCCACGAATTCGACCCGCTGACCGGCGACAAAACCGCCGAACTGCCGGAAATCACCGTCTACGCCAACAGCCACTACGTCACCCCGCGCCCGACCCTGACGCAGGCGATCCACGACATCAAAATCGAACTCAAAGCCCGGGTGGAAGAACTGCAAGCCCAGGGCAAGCTGCTGGAAATCGAACGCCTGACCCAGCGCACCACCTTCGATATCGAAATGATGGAGACGACCGGCGCCTGCAAGGGGATCGAAAACTACTCCCGCTACCTCACGGGACGGCGGCCCGGCGACCCGCCGCCCACCCTGTTCGAATATCTGCCGGAAAACGCACTGCTGATCGTCGATGAATCGCATGTCACGGTGCCGCAACTCGGCGGCATGTACCGGGGCGACTTTAACCGTAAAACCGTACTCTCCGAATTCGGCTTCCGCCTGCCGTCCTGCATCGACAATCGGCCGCTGAAGTTCGAGGAGTGGGAGCGCTTTCGCCCCATGTCCGTCTTCGTCTCCGCGACGCCCGGACCCTGGGAGATGGAGCGTACGCTGGGTGTCTTCGCCGAACAGGTCATCCGCCCCACCGGCCTGATCGATCCCGTCACCGAAGTGCGTCCGGTCGAGCATCAGGTGGACGATCTGCTGGCGGAATGCCGGACCATGGCCTCCCAGGGGCACCGCGTCCTGGTCACCACCCTGACCAAGCGCATGGCCGAGGATCTGACGGATTACCTGACCGAAAACGGCGTGAAAGTGCGCTATCTGCATTCCGACATCGACACGCTGGAACGCATCGAAATCATCCGCGACCTCCGCCTTGGCGTCTTCGACGTTCTGATCGGCATTAACCTGCTGCGCGAGGGCCTCGATATCCCCGAATGCGCGCTGGTGGCGATTCTGGACGCGGACAAGGAAGGCTTCCTGCGGTCTCAGACGTCGCTGATCCAGACCATCGGCCGCGCCGCGCGTAATGTCGATGGCAAGGTGATCCTCTACGCCGACACCATGACCCGCAGCCTGCG
Source organism: uncultured Acetobacteraceae bacterium (assembly GCA_903900905.1). GTDB lineage: Bacteria > Pseudomonadota > Alphaproteobacteria > Acetobacterales > Acetobacteraceae > Rhodopila. The sequence continues at coordinate 28,105 of CAIUPC010000309.1, read as the reverse complement.
CGCCGCGATCGAGGAGACCGAGCGCCGCCGCAACAAGCAGCGCAGCTGGAACGAGGCCCATGGCATCACCCCGGTCTCAATCCGCCGCCAGATCGGCCAGGTGCTGGAGAGCGTGTTCGAGCAGGACTACGTCACAGTCGCCCCGGTCAAGGATTCGGGCATTCAGGATTTCGTCGGCAAGGACCTGAAATCCGCCATCGCCGAGATGGAAAAGCGCATGCGCGCCGCGGCGGCGGATCTGGAATTCGAAGAAGCGGCCCGTCTGCGCGACGAGATCAAACGGTTGGAGGCTTTGGACCTCGGCCTGCCGGCCCCGCCGGTGGCAAGCGCGACCACGTTCCGCTCCAAGCGCAACGCCGCGCCGGAGCCGATGGGGCCGGGGGGCGGGGGCTATGACCCGTCGAAGCGGCGCGGCGGTTCGGGTGGCAAGCGGCGGCGAGGGCCGTGAGCGGCGCGGTTATATGGATTTGTAGGACGTGTTGAGGCTCCGTCATTCCATGTATTCTCCCTAGCCATGACCCAACCCCTCATCCGCGCCCAGTCCTTTTGCGACCGCTTTGGCCTGCGCCTCCCGATCCTGCTGGCCCCGATGGCCGGGGTGCCGGCGCCGGCCTTGTCCGCCGCGGTCGCGAACGCCGGTGGGCTTGGTGCCTGCGGCGCGCTGCTGATGCAGCCCGCCGCCATCCAGGCCTGGGCCGCGTCCGTCCGTGGCCAGTCCAACGGGGCGTTCCAACTCAACCTTTGGATCCCCGATCCGCCGCCAATGCGCGATCCGGCGCATGAAGCGGCGATCCGCGCCTTTCTCGGCCAATTCGGTCCCGAGGTTCCGGCGGAGGCGGCCGATACCACCCCGCCCGATTTTGGCACCCAGTGTGACGCGCTGCTGGCCGCCGGGCCGCCGATCATTTCCTCGATCATGGGGCTTTACCCGCCGGGTTTCGTGGCGGCGATGAAAGCCCGCGGCATCGCCTGGTTCGCCACGGTCACCACCGTCGCGGAGGCCCGCGCCGCCGAGGCAGCGGGGGCTGATGTCATCGTCGCCCAGGGCATGGAGGCCGGCGGCCACCGCGGCCGCTTCGATGCCAGCCGCGCGGAGCGGGATGCGGTGGGCCTGTTCGCGCTGCTCCCCGCCATCGCGGATGCGGTGCGCATCCCCGTGGTCGCGACCGGCGGCATCGCTGATGCCCGCGGCATCGCCGCCGCCCTGGCCCTCGGTGCCTCCGCCGTTCAGATCGGCACCGGCTTTCTGCGCTGCCCCGAGGCTGGGTTGAGCCCGGCCTGGGCCGCGGGCATCGCCGACACGCTGCCGGAGGGGACCATCCTGACCCGCGCCTTCAGCGGCCGGGCGGGGCGGAGCATCGCCACGGACTACGCGCGCCGGGCGGTTGAACCGGATGCGCCGGTGCCGGCGCCCTATCCGGTGCAGCGCGCTTTGACGCAGGCGATGCGCGATGAAGCGGCCAAGGCGGGCGATCTGGGCCGGATGCAGGCCTGGGCCGGGCAGGCGGCGGGCCTGGCGCGGGCGGAACCGGCGGGGGCGCTGATCACGCAGATGTGGGAGCGGGCGTGGGCAATCCTGGCCTAAACGACAGCCGAGGCGATTGCCTGCGGATAGGGCACGGTATCGCGCAACGACGGCCGCAGCATCAGCCCATCCAGGTAGCGGCCCAGCGCCGGATATTGCCCGCGCCAGTCGAATTCCGTCAGCCGCACTTCCAGATACCCAAGCGTCGAGCCAGCCGCGATGTCGCCCAAACCAAATTGGCAGCCGACTGCAAACGATCGGTCGCCGATCGACCGCGCGAGTTCGGCCACACCGCCATGAATCTTGCGCAGCTGACGGTCCATCCAGGGCTGGCTGCGATGGGCCTCGGGGCGCAGACGCTCGAAGTACAGCAGGACCACCGCGTCGCAGATGCCATTGGCCAGCACATCGAACCGCTTCGCCGCCAGGATGCCATCATCGTCCACCGGCAGCAGCGGCGGGTTGGGATAGCGGCGTTCCAGCCATTCCAGGATGTAGCTGGATTCGTAAATCGCGGTGCCATCATCGAGCAGCAACACCGGCAGTTTCTCCAGCGGGTTGTGCTGCGGCACGGTGGTGTTGTCGTTCCAGGGCACTTCGGTCTGCAGTACGAATGGAATGCCCTTTTCGGCGAGGGCGATGCGCACCTTACGCGCGAAGGGGCTGGGTGTGGCGCTGATCAATCGCATGGTTTCGGCCCTGTCAGTGGCAGTCGCCGCCGCTTTACACCCGCTGCCCTCGGGACTACCACCGCCGCATGCCAGCGATATCCAACCTGATCCCAAAAGCCGCCCTGGTCACCGGCGGCGCGCAGCGGCTGGGGCGCGCGATCGCGCTGGCTTTGGCTGAAGCCGGCTTCGACATTGCCATCCACTGCAACGCCAGCACGGATGCCGCGGAGGCGACGGCCGCCGAAATTCGCGCGCTCGGTCGGCGGGCGCTGGTGCTGCGGGCGGATTTAAGCGCCGAAGCCGAGGTCATTCCCCTCATCGCGCGCGCCCAGGCCGAACTCGGACCCATCGGCGTCCTGATCAACAATGCCAGCAGCTTCGACCGCGATGAGTGGCACGATACCACCCGCGACAGCTGGGACGCGCATCTGGAGCCCAATCTGCGGGCCCCATTCGTGTTGATGCAGCACTTCGCCCGCGCGCTGCCGCAGGCGGCGGAGGGCGTGGTGATCAACATGATCGACCAGCGGGTCTGGTCGCTGACGCCGCACTTCGTGTCCTACACCATCTCAAAGGCCGGGCTATGGGCGTTGACCCAAAGCATGGCGCTGGCCTTGGCGCCGCGCATCCGGGTCAATGGCATTGGCCCCGGCCCGGCGCTGCCCAGTCCGCGGCAGAGTCAGGAACAGTTTGATCGTCAGGCGGCCTCCGTCCCGCTGGGGCATGGCACCAGTCCCATGGAAGTGGCGCGCGCGGTGCTGGCGATCCTTGGGTTGCCGTCGATGACCGGCCAGATGATCGCGCTCGATGGCGGGCAGCATATGCAATGGGCGTCGGTGCAGAACGTGCCGCCGCCGGAGGAATAAAGGATGCCGTCCGTCCCCATCGCGGACCGCGCCAGCCGCGTCCGCCACGTCTTCCTCCGCGATCTCGTGATGTCTGCCAGCATCGGCGTCTACCCGCATGAGCACATCACGCCGCAGCGGGTGCGGATCAACGTCGACCTCGGGGTCGAGGACAGCCCCGAACCCGTCGGCGCGGATGAGTTGCCAAGGGTCGTTGATTATGAGAAAGTAGCCGACACGGTGCGTGCCATTGTACGCTCGGGTCATGTGCGCCTGGCCGAGACTTTGGCCGAACGCGTGGCCACGTCATGCCTCGCCGATAAGCGGGTGAAGTCGGCGCGGGTGCGGGTAGAAAAGCTTGACATTTTCGCTGATGCTGCGTCTGCCGGAGTCGAAATCGAGCGGCACCGCGGTGATTTATCCACCCCCTGAGTCGCCGCGCGCAATGGTTAAGGCGTGACGCGCCAATGTTATCGTTATATGACAGAGACTTCGGCGAAATCTTTTATAATCAATCAGTTGACTTTCTGCCTAAAATTTCTGCAATCCTTTCCAGGGCCAGGAAAACAGCGGTACTCCGGCGTTTGCCCTGCACCTTGCCCACATACTTATCCACAGGCTTGGTGGAGAACTTTCCCGCCCGTGACCAACAACCGGACAGGCCGCTAATTGACCGCTGAAATGAGCGAATCAGCCCCAACGCCGCCCCTCAAGGGCGTCACCGTCATCGAGACCGCGCTGGAGACCATGCCGGCCAATCCCGGCGTGTACCGCATGCTCGATGCCAAGGGCGATGCCCTGTATGTGGGCAAGGCGCGCAGTCTGAAGAAGCGCGTGGTCAGCTACACCCAGATCGCCCGCCTGCCGGAGCGTCTGCGCCGCATGGTGTCGGAGACGGTGTCGATGGAGATCATCACCACCCATACCGAGGCCGAGGCGCTGCTGCTGGAGGCCAACCTCATCAAGCGGCTCAAGCCGCGCTTCAACATCGTGCTGCGGGATGACAAGTCCTACCCCTGGCTGATGCTGACCGAGGACCATCCTTACCCGCAGATCGCCAAGCACCGGGGCGCGCGGACGCGGAAGGGGAGTTACTGGGGGCCTTTCGCCTCCGCCTGGGCCGTCAACCAGACGGTGACGGCGATGCAGCGCGTGTTCCTGCTGCGCTCCTGCGCCGATACGGTGTTCTCCAACCGCTCGCGGCCGTGTTTGCTGCACCAGATCAAGCGCTGTTCGGCACCCTGTGTCGGGCGGATCAGCGAAGCCGAGTACGGGACACTGGTCGCGCAGGCCAAATCCTTCCTGGCCGGCAAGTCGGGCGTGGTGCAGCAGGAACTCGCCGCCGAGATGGAACGCGCCGCGGAGGCACTGGAGTTCGAACGCGCCGCCGCCGTGCGCGACCGTATCCGCGGCCTGACGCATGTGCAGGGGAACGACGTCATCAACCCCGCCAGCCTGGAGGACGCCGATGTCATCGCCGCCTGGCAGAGCGCCGGCCAGACCTGCGTGCAGGTGTTCTTCGTCCGCGGCGGGCGTAACAACGGCAACCGCGCCTTCTACCCGACCCATGCCCGTGCCGATGAAACGCCCGAGGTGCTCGGCGCCTTCATCGCCCAGTTCTACGACGACAAGCCGCCGCCGCCGGTGCTGCTGCTGAGCCACACCATCGCCGAACAGGACCTGGTGGCCGAGGCGCTATCCCTTAAAGCCAGCCGCAAGGTCGAAATCCTGGTGCCCCAGCGCGGCGAGAAACACGCCGTCGTTGAACATGCCCATACCAACGCGCGTGAGGCGCTGGAGCGCAAACTGGCGGAAACCGCCGGCCAGGCGAAACTGCTCGAGGCGGTCGCTCAGCTTTTCAGCCTGCAAGCGCAGCCGCAGCGGATCGAGGTCTACGACAACTCCCACATCATGGGCACGAATGCCTATGGCGTGATGATCGTCGCGGGGCCGGAGGGATTCATCAAAGCCGGCTACCGCAAGTTCGGCATCCGCGGGCCGATCACGCCCGGCGACGATTTCGCGATGATGCGGGAGGTGCTGCAGCGCCGCTTTACGCGCGCCTTGAAGGATCAGGCGGAGGGCGCGCCATCCGGCGACTGGCCCGACATCGTGCTGATCGATGGCGGGGCCGGGCAGCTCTCCGCGACGCGCGGCGTGCTGGATGACCTCGGCGTCACCGATGTGAAGCTGATCGCCATCGCCAAGGGCCCGGACCGCGATGCCGGCCGGGAGTGGTTCCATACCGATGGGATGGAGGCGTTTCAGCTGCCGCCGGGTGACCCCGTCCTCTATTTCCTGCAACGCCTGCGCGATGAGGCGCACCGCTTCGCCATCACCACGCATCGGGCGGGCCGCTCCAAGGCTATCCGGCAAAGCGAACTTGATGAGATCGCGGGGGTTGGGGCCGCGCGGAAGCGGGCGTTGCTGAACCATTTTGGCTCCGCGCGCGGGGTGAAGATGGCGGGTCTTGGCGACCTTGAAGCGGTGCCGGGAATCAACCGGGCGACGGCGCGGACGGTCTATGGCCATTTCCATCCCGGCGTGCGGATGGAGCAGGGGTAAGAGCAGGTGGCCCAGGCTTCGACGAGCCGGCGCCGGTTACCCTGTCCTGCCGACGAGGGTCGGCATGACGAGGGGGCAGACGCCGGTGAGCCGATGGTTTTGACGACCGTATAACACGCCGTACCCCCCCCTTGAATGCTGCCCCGGGATCGCCCAAATCTCCCGCCATGAACCAGCGCCCGACCATCATCGACATGACCATCGAGGGCGATTTCGTCGCGCCCCCGCCGGATGAGAAGCCGCCCTTCAGTGCCAGGATCATGCTCTGGGCCGCCGCCATAGCGGGCTTGGCCATCTCCTGCGCCGTCGCGGTCTTCGCGCTTTGGCTGCTCGCCTTCCTGATCCCGCTGGTCGTGATCGCGGCGCTGATCGCCTACGCCGCGTTCCGCTTTCAACTCTGGCGCAGCGGCGGCTCAGTTCAGAGCTTCACCTTCCAATGGCCGCCCCGGCGTTAGAACGGGATGACGGTAGGTGGAATCACCGAAGGTCTGAATCCCGTGACGAGACAATAGCTTATACTAACCCGCAAAATGAATGACGTACCGGCCGCCGTTAATCGTCATGCCGACGCAGGTCGGCACCCACGCCTTTCTCCTGTCTAGCGCTGTAAAAAAGCCGTGGATGCCGACCGGAGCCTGTCCACGGACTTGATCCGTGGGTCGGCATGACGGCGTTGGGGCGCTGCCGGTGAGTCAATGTCAACACGGGCCGGTATGAGAGCAGAGCGACCGCGCCTGTCAGCGGTCATTCCGCTCTAAGCCGAATTCCGCCGCCAGTAGGCTATAGGACCGCCGCCGCGCCTCCGGATCGTGCAGGGTGGTGAGGATCGCGACCTCTTCCACGCCGCATTCCGCGGCCAGAGCCTCCAGCTTCGTGCGCACCACATCGGGGGTCCCATAAAACGCCCGCGCCCGCAGCCGCTCGACCCGCGCCAGTTCCCCGGCTGAATAGGTATAGGCCGCGACTTCCTCCGGCGACGGCAAGGCGGAGAACTCACCGCGATCGCGCCGCAGCCGCCACATTTCGCGGGAGGTGAACAGACGCGCCGCCTCGGCCTCGGTCTCCGCCGCCATGCCCCAGACGCAGACGGCGGCATAAGGCGCGGGGTAGCGTTCGCTGGGCCGGTAGTTCTCCCGGAACATCGCAAACGCCTGCGCCGCGCCCTGACCGTCGCCGATAAAATGCGCGAAGCAGAACGGCATGCCAAAATAGGCCGCGACCTGGGCGCCATAATCGGAACTGCCGAGAATCCAGAGATCCGGCATCGTCGGCCCCGCCGGCTGGGCGCGGATGTCGCGGAACGGGTGTCCCTCCACCAACGGCACGCCGCCAATCCAGTCGCGCAGATCGCGCACCTGCGCCGGGAAATGATCCGCCGCGGTCTGCGCCTGCGGGTTCAGCGCATAGGCGGTGCGCCCGTCCGAGCCCGGCGCCCGTCCGAGTCCCAGATCGATCCGCCCCGGCGCGATCGCGTCCAGCACGCGGAACTGTTCCGCCACTTTCAGCGCCGCGTAATGCGGCAGCATCACGCCGGCCGAACCCACGCGGATGCGCTTGGTCGAAGCGGCGATGGCGGCGATCAGGATCTCCGGCGCGGTGCCGGCCTGGCTGTCGGAGTTATGATGCTCCGCGCACCAATAGCGGTCGTAGCCCAGAGCCTCGCAATGCTGCGCCAGGCGGATGCTTTCGCGGATGGAGGTATCGGGGGAGCGTCCGGTTACCACGGTCGATTGGTCGAGAACGGACAGGCGGATCATCATCGTCTCCAGCGGGCAGGGCGACAGATGAACGCCACTGGCTCGCCCCGCGCAAGGGGCTGGGCAGCCAAACCCGCTACGTCCTTGTCCGGTGGCGTAAGAATTGCCAGATCCGTAAAAGATTAGCTGGATTGAGGAGGCCCTCCATCATGCGCCGTTTGATCTGCCTGGCTTCGGCACTATGCGCCGTCAGCCTTCACGCCGCCCTGGCGCAGCCGGCGCCGCGGGGTTCGTTCGTCGCGCAGCCACAATCGACCATCGTGCCGCCGCTCCCCGTTCCCGCGATCGACGAGGACGCGCCGCCTGAAACTTTCCTGCGTGCCGCCGAACGTGCTCTGGCAGCGGGGCGGACCGAGGAGGCCCGTTCGGGGATGGAGATGGCACAAACCCGCCTGCTGGATCGGTCGGTGCCGCTCGGTCAGACCCATATCCCGAGCGACCAGACTCCCGTCAAGCTCATCTCCCAGGCACTTCAAGCCCTCGACGACGGTGATCGGCTCACCTGCCTGCGCATGATCCAGGCCGCGATCGCCGCCGCCGGGCGATGATCGACATAATTCCGTTACACAGGCCGGTTAGGATGCGCCCATGATCCAGATTCGCTCATCCCTGTTCCGCCGTTTGGCAGGCGTGATCGCGCTATGCGTCACGGTTGCCGGCTTGTCCGCCGCGCCCGCCCAGGCGCGGGTCTATTTCGGTGTTGGCGTTCCGCTGCCGCTCTTCGGGCCGCCGGCCTATTACTATCCGCCGCCGGTCTATTACCCGCCGCCGCCCGTTTACCTGACCCCGCCGCCACCGGTCATGTACACGCCGCCGGTGCAGCCCCAATATCCGGCGCCCCGCGCCGCCTATGGCCAGTCCTGCAACGCCGGCCCCTATGTCTGCCCGATGGACCGCCCGGTTGCCGCGGGTGCGCCATGCTATTGCCCCGGCAATGATGGGCGGCGTGTCGGTGGCTACGCCCAGTAGCCTTCGGCTGCACGGTCGCAAGGCCGTTTTTTGCCATTGACTTCGTCCAGGCCCGCGGTAGCCTTCTCTCCAAGGGGTTGACCGCGATCACCCCTTGAGGCTTTGGCTAAAGAATCGCGTCCGAACTCCCATGCAGGAGGGGACGCTATGCCCACGCCCGATGTGATCTCTGTTGCTCAACTTGCGCGCCTGGCCGGAACACCGGACTCGCCCGTTATCATCGACGTCCGTATCGATCAGGATTTCGCCGCGGATAGCCGCATGCTGCCTGGCGCGATCCGCCATGATTATCGCACCGTCGCCACCTGGGGTGCGGCCTATCAAGGACGCGCCGTCGCGGTGGTTTGTCAGAAGGGGCTGAAACTCAGCCACGGAGTCGCGGCCTGGCTGCGCTATGCCGGCGCGCGGGCGGAATCCCTGGAAGCCGGGTTTCTGGGCTGGGCCGAGGCGAAGGCTATGCTGGTCCGCCCCGATCACGTCCCGCCGCGCGACGACCGCGGCCGCACCCTGTGGGTCCCCCGGTCCCGCCCCAAGATCGACCGCGTGGCCTGCCCCTGGCTGATCCGCCGCTTTATCGATCCGGGCGCGGTGTTCCTGTTCGTCGCCCCATCCGAGGTGCGTGACGTGGCAGACCGTTTCGGCGCCACCCCGTTCGATATCGAAGGCGTGTTCTGGAGCCACCGCGGGCCGCTCTGCACGTTCGACGTGATGTTGGAAGAGTTCGGCCTGCAATCCCCGGCCCTGTCGCGCCTCGCCACCATCATCCGCGGTGCTGATACGGATTGCCTCGATCTGGCACCGCAGTCGGCCGGGCTGCTGGCGGCCTCGCTGGGCCTGTCGCGGATGTATCGCGATGATCTCGCGCAATTGGATGCATCGATGGGCCTGTACGATGCATTCTATCGCTGGAGCCGCGATGCGGTCGGGGAAACCCATAACTGGCCATCAACGGGGGCAAAGGGATGAACGACGCCGAAAGCCGGATGCCAACTTTCGCGGCCGCCTTCCGGGTCTGGCTGAAAATCGGCCTGCTGTCCTTCGGCGGACCCGCCGGCCAAATCGCCCTCTTGCACAAAGAAGTCGTCGATCAACGCCATTGGATCGGCGAACGCCGGTTCCTGCATGCATTGAGCTTCTGCAACCTGCTGCCGGGGCCGGAGGCGCAGCAGCTCGCCACCTATCTCGGCTGGCTGATGCATGGGGTGAAAGGCGGGCTGGCGGCGGGGATAATCTTCGTGATCCCCGGCGCCATCGTGATGCTGGCACTGTCCCTGATTTACGCGCTGGCCGGGCATGTCCCGGTCATCGACGCGCTGTTCTTCGGGCTGAAAAGCGCGGTGCTGGTCTTTGTGATCGAGGCGCTGTTGCGTATCGGCCGCCGGGCGTTGAAGGGCCGGGTCGCCTGGGCGTTGGCGGCGGCGGGTTTCGTGGCACTGTTCTTCTTCCACGTGCCCTTCCCGGCGATGGTGCTGGTCGCCGGGGCTATTGGCTGGTTCATACCCGATCATTTCAGCCATGCCGGGCATGGCAAGGCCAAACACGACGGCCCCGCCTTGATTGACGCGGTGCTGGACGCCGATCCCGGACGCCCGGCGCGGCTGGCGGCGAGCGCGCGGCGGGCAGGGGGGATTGCCGCGGTGCTGTGGCTGGCCCCGGTGGCGTATCTGATGCTGACCGTCGGCGGCACCTTCGCCGATATCGCGTTCTTCTTCTCCAAGATGGCGGTGGTCACCATCGGCGGCGCCTATGCGGTGCTGGCCTATGTCGCGCAAGACGCGGTGGAGGCGTACCACTGGCTCGCCCCGGCCGAGATGCTGGCCGGGCTTGGTTTGGCGGAGACCACGCCGGGCCCGCTGATCCTGGTGCTGCAATTTGTTGGATTTCTGGCCGGGTTTCGCGCGCCGGGCGGCTTGACGGGAGTACCGGGCGGAATCGTGGGTTCGATCCTGACCCTATGGGTGACCTTTGCGCCCTGCTTCGTGTTCGTGTTCCTGGGGGCGCCGCTGATCGAGCGGCTGGCCTCCAATCGGGCCTTGTCCGGGGCTTTGGCCGCGGTCACGGCTGCGGTGGTGGGCGTTGTCGGCAACCTCGCGGTGTGGTTCGCGCTGCATGTGGTGTTTCACGACCATGTTCCGCTGCGCGCCGGGCCGATGTCGGTGGATCTGCCGGTGCTGGCGAGCGTGGACCTGGCCGCGCTGGTTCTGGCGGCGGTCGCGGCACTGTGCCTGTTCCGGTTGAAGCTGGGGGTTTTGAAGACGCTCGGCATTACCGCTGCGCTGGGCGTGTTGGTGCGGCTGGTCGTGATGGGGTGATCGAACCGGCGGAATGCGCGCTGCATTCCGCCGGCCTTCATCACACTGGCAGAAAAGGCACGGGCACGAAGAAGCGCCCGCCCACCGTCTTCAGGGCGTTGTTCTCACTGACCATGGCCGCGGAGCGCAGCGCGATCAGCAATTGCCCGGCCACCGTCTGGCGCCAGAACCACCAGTCGATCTGCCGTGCCGAGGGCGGCGCGCCATCGGCCTGCACGGCCTCGCCGTACAAAGCCTTCAGATCGTCTGCCAGGAACCGCAGCGCCAAGGCCGGCGTGTCGTGCAACGGCACCGTCGGCAACGCGCCGTCCAGGAACGATGTCGCGAAAGCCGGCCAATCCTGGGGCGGCTGCCCCGCCAGACCGACCGTCGTGCGGTTGAAGCGGGTCTTGAACCGCTCCCACACCGGCAGGACCAACGCCATCTCGGCCCGTAGCGCTGCCTCCCACGCGGCAGCCGACTCGTAGGAGCCCGGCGTGGGCAGGGATACCGCCGGCACCCAGTCCAGACGATCGAACCAGCTGGGATTGTCGTCCTCGAAATGCGCAAGGATGATCGGCCCATCGGTCCGTTCCAGCAGGTTCAAGGCCTGCAGCAGCACCCGCCGCTGGAACGCGGCATCGTTCGGTTCACCCAGCGGCCGCCCGAGCATGAACGGTGTCATCACCGCGCGCGGCGGTCTGGTTTTCTCAACCTGAGGCAGCGCCAGCGCCAATACCGTCGTCGCAATCCCTCGTTCTTCCAGCATATGTGCCATCGCGCTCACGGCGCGGGTGCACAGCGGTCAAACGGGGCAGAGGACGGCGGCGTTGACGTTGTCGGCCTTCAGCGCGGCGGCGATGCCGTCGGCGGAGGCCAGCATGGCAGCCGGATCGGTCGATCCCATCACCGTGAAATGCGTCTCGGCGACCGAGCCGATAACCCCTTCCGCGGCGAGTTCACGCAGCCGGTCGATCGGGTAGGCGACATTGATATCCCGCTGGAAGCCGGCCCGATCGAAGTTGGTCGAGACATGGCTCATGAGGATATCGGCGTTATCCCAGCCGCCGGGCACGGCGCGGTATTCGCCCGAACCAAAGTCGAAGGGCTTGTCGCCGCGTTGGATCAGCGCCGCGCTGCTGACGATGGCGACCCGGCGCTCGGACAAAGCCGGGCCGGAGACGAAGGGCGTGGTGTCGAAGGCGGGGCAGGGGATATCCCGCACCGCGGTTCGCGTTGGTTCGGGTATGTCGTCCAGGCGTGCCATGCAGCATCCTCCTTGATTGTTCAGCCGTGGGCCCGCTCCAGGCGGATATCCACTTCGCGCTCGATGAAGGACCATTCCTCCGTCGCGCGCAGTTTCGCCAGCAGGTCGTCGAAGGCCGCGCTGTATTCGGGCGCGCATTCGAACCAGGTGACGAAGTCGAAGGGTTCGCCGAGATCGCGGCAGTGATGCAGCCGCCGCGCGATGGGCGGGAGGTAGCGCAGGCCGATCTCGGTATGGTGGGAGGTTTCCTCGAAGATGCGGCGGCGGGCGTCCTGCGGCAGGTCCCACCATTGGCTGGTCTTCTTAAGTGGGATCAGCGCCGCGCGGGTGGAATCCGGCCGACCCGGCGGTTGCTGGATCGCTTGTAGCGTCCGCAACTCGGTGGTGGTCGCATAGCGGATGTTGCTGGTGAAGCCTTGCAACACCCAGCTGGTGCCATCTGGGACATCCGGGCTGGCGTTGTTGACGACATCGACGGCAGCGACGGGATCGAGCCCGGCGCCGGAGACCGCGGTCATCCCGGTCACCCGCCACACCCCGCGCTGCCCGCCCAGAAACCGGAATCTGTTGCTCATGCGTCGCTTCCGTATTTGGTTGTAAGGCCCGCTCTCACACCAAGGCAGCGCGTAGTGTCCACTATACGTGGCACGACTGACAGGCCTAAATTCCGATCACACCTATACACCTGATGTATAGAGAGGAGTCCCGGCCTTGGACCTGCTCACCGGCATGCGGTTGTTCACCCGCGTCGTGGATACCGGGAGTTTCAGCGCCGTCGCCCATGAAACCGGCAATACCCAGCCGACGGTCAGCCGCACCGTCGCCGCGCTGGAAAGCCATCTGGGTGTGCGGTTGCTGAACCGTTCCAGCCGGGCGGTCACTCTGACCGATGACGGGCGGCTGTTCTATGGTCTCGCGCAACGCGCGCTTGAAGCGGTGTCCGAGGCAGAAAACGGCGTCGGCCGCCGCCGCGGGCTGCCAACCGGGCTGTTGCGCCTGGGCACGCCCGTCGCCTTCGGCCGCCTGCATGTCGCGCCGCGGATGCCGGAATTCCTCGCCCGGTTTCCCGATGTGGAGGTCGAACTGCGCATGAACGACGCCTTCGTCGATCTGGTGGGGGAGGGGTTGGATCTGGCCATTCGAGTCGGCAATCTGGCCGATCCCGCGTTGATCGCGCGGCGGATTGGGACGACGCGGCGGGTGACGGTGGCGTCGGGGGATTACCTCGCCCGGCACGGCACGCCCTTGGTGCCAGCCGATCTGCTGCAGCATGAGTGCATCGTCTATACGCGGCTGGCGACCGGCCATCGCTGGTTCTTCGAAGGCCCCTCTGGCCCGATCGCGGTCGATGTGCGCGGCCGCTTTTCCGCCGACAATTCCGAGGCGATGCGGGAGGCAGTGATTGGCGGTGCCGGCATCGCGGTGGTGCCGGTCTGGTTGTTCACCGATGAGATCGAGCGCCAGAAGGTGCATATCCTGCTCGATGATTTCGAACCGCGGCAATTGCCGATCCACGCGGTCTATTCGTCGCGGCGGCAGTTGGCGGCGAAGGTGCGGGCGATGATTGATTTCCTGGCGGACGAATTCGCGGCCTCACCGGTGCTGTCTTTGCGCGCGCCGGACACAATTCCAGTAACCCGGCGCGGGCGGACCTGATACACTTATTGGATGGTGGGCGCGCACAGGGAGCCACCGAATAATCAGCGGGCCAGACCCATGGCCGCATTCGACCTCCCAACCCGTCTCGATCATTAAGGCCCGCCATGCATATCAAAATCGGCTATGAAATCACCCTCGACTGCGTCCAGCCGACACCGATGTTGTTGACGCTGAACGTGCATCATACGCGGGTCAGCGACCTGCTGGTGCCGGACCATATTCTGACCGACCCGCCGGTGCCGGTGCGCGGTTATCGCGATGGGTTCGGCAATTGGTGCAACCGGATCGTGGCACCACAGGGGCGGATCAAGATCCACTCCAAATCCATCATCCAGGACAGCGGTCTGCACGACGAGGTCCACCCGGAAGCGCAGCAGCACGCGGTCGAGGATCTGCCCGACGATACGCTGGTCTTCCTGCTGGGCAGCCGCTACTGCGAGACGGATCACATGTCCGAAACCGCCTGGAACCTGTTCGGTCAGACGCCGACCGGCTGGGCGCGGGTGCAGGCGATCTGCGATTTCGTGAACAAGCACATCGAATTCGACTACATGGCGGCGCGCGCCACGCGCACGGCCTGGGACGTGTTCCATGAGAAGGTCGGGGTCTGCCGCGATTACGCGCATCTGGCGGTGGCGCTCTGCCGCTGCATGAACATCCCGGCGCGGTACTGCACCGGCTACCTTGCCGATATCGATGTGCCCGGCCCGGTCACACCGCCCGATTTCGCCGGCTGGTTTGAGGCCTATCTGGGCGGCAAGTGGCACACCTTCGACCCCCGCAACAACGTCCCCCGTATCGGCCGCATCCTGGTCGCGCGCGGGCGCGATGCGGTGGATGTGCCGCTGTGCACTGCCTTCGGGCAGAACACGCTGGCGGGGTTCACGGTCTGGACGGATGAGGTGGTTTGAGGGGACTTTGCGGCTGACCGCCTGCCCCCGTACATGCGTCATGCCGACGGAGATCGGCATGACGTGCTGGACAGGTCCCAACTACCCCGCTGACGCAGGCCTCTTCTTCTTCCCCCGCTCCTCCAGCGTCTGAAGCACCACGAAGAAGCACGGCACGAACAGCACCGCCAGGCACGTCGAGGCCAGCATCCCCGTCGCGGACGTCAGCCCGATCGACTTGCGCGCATTCGCCCCCGCGCCCGTCGCGAAGACCAGCGGCAGCACCCCCAGAATAAACGAGAACGAGGTCATCAAAATCGCCCGGAACCGCGACCGGGCCGCCTCAATCGCCGCCTCCATGATCGGCTTGCCATGCTTCTCCCGCAGTTCGCGCGCGACTTCCACGATCAGGATGGCGTTCTTCGCCCCCAGCGCGATCAGCAGCATGAGCCCAATCTGGGTATAGAGGTTGTTGTCCACCCCCAAAGCCGTCAGCGCCGCGACCGGGCCCAGCAGCGCCAGCGGCACCGCCAGCACCACCGAAATCGGGGCCAGCCAGCTCTCGTACTGCCCGGCCAGCACCAGATAGACCAGCAGGATCGCCAGTCCGAAGGCGTAGTACATCTGGTTGCCGACGGCTTTCTCCTGATACGACATCGCCGTCCATTCGGTGGCGGTGCCGGGTGGCAGGTCCTGTGCCGCCACATCTTCCATCAGCCCCATCGCCTCGCCCGAGCTGAACCCCGGCGCCGCGCCACCGATAATCGTGGCGGAGGGATACAGGTTATACAGCTGGATCAATGACGGCCCGACCGAGGGCGTAATCGTCACGATCGTCCCAAGCGGCACCATGGCGCCGGAGGCGGTGCGCACCGGCAGTGCCTCGATATCCGCCGGCAGCAGGCGGAATTTCGGGTCCGCCTGGGCATAGACCTGGAAGGTCAGGCCGAACTTGTTGATCTGGCCGACAAAGCTCGATCCCAGATAGGTCGACAGGGTCTGGAACACCTGCCCGGTGGAGACTTTCAGCGTCTCCGCCTTCACCCGATCCACCGCGACCGACAGCTGCGGTACCTCCGCCCGGAACGGCGCGTTCACGCGCGCCAGCCCGGATTGGGTCCGCGCATTGCCCACGACGGTGCGCGCCAGGGCCTGCAGCTTGGCGAAATCGGCGCTGCCGTCTCGCAGCTCCAACTGCATCGAAAACCCACCGGCATTGCCGATGCCCTGGATGGGCGGCGGCGGGACTACGAGGCAATTGGCCTCCTCAATTGGGGCCAAAGCGGCGGTCAGCGCTTCAAAAATCCCGCGCAGGCCCTGAGACGGATCTTTCCGTTCCCCCCAGTCCTTGAGGATCACATAGGCCACGCCGGCATTGGCCAGTGACGCGTTGTTATCCAGCGGCGAAATGCCGGAGATCGAGACCACGTCGGCCACGCCCGGCACCGACCGAGCCGCGCGCTGCACCCGGTCGAGCACCGCCTGCGTCCGCCCCACCGCCGCGCCGTCGGGCAACTGCACGGCGACCAGCATGTAGCCCTGATCCTCTAGCGGCAGGAATCCCGTTGGCAATTGGCTCAGCCCATACATCCCGCCGCCCATGACCAGCAGCGCCAGCACCGCCATGATTCCCGCCCGGCGCGACATGCGCCCGACCAAGCGGACATAGCCGCGTTCGGCCCGGTCATAGATCGCGTTGAAGCCGCGGTAGAACCAGTTGCGCTCCGCCATCGGCACGAAGGGCCGCAGCCAGAGCGCGCATTGGGTGGGTTTCAGGGTCGCGGCATTGATGGCGCTGATGATCGCGGTGGCCGCGATCACCAAAGCGAACTGGGCATAGAGCTTGCCCGTCAGACCTGGCAGGAACGAGGCCGGGATAAACACCGCCATCAGCACCAGCGTAATCCCAATGATCGGCCCGAACAGCTCATCCATCGCCTTCACGGCGGCGTCGCGCCCGCTCAGCCCGGATTCGATGTGATGCACCGCGCTTTCCACCACCACGATGGCATCATCCACGACGATGCCGATGGCGAGGATCAAGGCGAACAGCGTCGACAGGTTCACCGAAAAGCCGAACGCCGCCATCGCCGCGAAGGCGCCGATAATGGTCACCGGCACCGTCGTCGCCGGCACCAGCGTGGCGCGGATGTCCTGCAGGAACACCAGGATCACGATCAGCACCAGGCCGCCGGCCTCCAGCAGGGTCTGGTAGACCTCATGGACGGAGGCGGTGACGAATTTGGTGGTGTCGAAGGGCACGGAATGGGTGATGCCCGGCGGGAAGGCTTTTGCGAGTTCCGCCATCTTGGCGTTCACGGCCTTGGCCACGTCCAGCGCATTGGCGCCGGGCGCCTGGAAGATGGCCATGCCGGCGGCGGGCTTGTCGTTCAGCGCGAAGGACTGGCCATAGGATTGCGCGCCCAGCTCCACCCGGCCGATATCGCGGATGCGGGTGACCGCGCCGCCGCTGCCGGATTTGACGATGACATCGGCGAATTCCCCCGGATCGTTCAGCCGCCCGGCGACGTTGAGCGTATATTGGAAGGCCTGATCCCCCGGCGCCGGTGGGGCGCCGATCTGGCCGGCGGTGACCTGGGCGGATTGCTGCTGCAACGCGGAGGTGACTTCCTGCACCGTCAGGCCGCGCGCCTTCATCAGGCTGGGGTCGAGCCAGATCCGCATCGCGTATTGCCCGGCACCGAACACCGCGACATTACCGACACCGGGGATGCGGGACAGTTCCTGCTGCAGGTTGATGGCGGCGTAGTTGCTCAGGAACAGGCTGTCATATTGGCTGTCCGCCGCGCTGAGGGCCACGATCTCCAGGATCGCGGTGGATTTCTGCTGCACCACCACGCCCTGCGCCTGCACCGAGGCTGGCAACGACGCCATGGCGCTGGCGACCCGGTTCTGCACCAGCACCTGCGCGAAATTGAGGTCGGTGCCGATCTTGAAGGTGACGATCAGGGAGTAGCCGCCATCGGCGGTGCTGTTGGACTGCATATACAGCATGTCGCGCACGCCGTTCACCTGCTGCTCGATGGGCAAAGCGACGGTGTTCATGACGTCCTGGGCGCTCGCACCCGGATAGCGGGTGGTGACCTGGACGGTGGGCGGCACCACGTCGGGCAACTGCGCCACCGGCAGCCCGAACAGCGCGACGCCGCCAATCAGCACGAACAGGATCGCCAGCACATTGGCCAGTACCGGGCGATCGACGAAGAAGCGGGCGATCACCGCTTGGCGTCCGTCAGGGCGGCTTCCACCTTCTGCCCGGGGGACGCCCGTTGCAGGCCGGAGACGATGACCTTGTCATCCGGCTTCAGCCCGCTCTCGATCACCCGTAACCCATCCTGTAGCCCGCCGGCCGTGACCGGGCGCAGCGCCACCACGTTGTCGTCGCCGACAACGAGGACGTAGCGCCCGCTCTGCCCGGCATTCAGCGCCGCGTCGGGGATCAGCAGCGCGGTGGTGGGTTCGCCAACCGGTACTCGGACGCGGGCGAAGTAGCCAGGTACCAGCGTCAGTTCCTCGTTTTCCAGCACCCCGCGCGCGGTCATGGTGCCGGTCGTGGGATCAACGACAGGGGAGATATAGTCCAGCTGGCCGCGATGCGGGGTGCCGGTTTCCGATTGCAGACCCAACTCCAGCTTGATCGTGGGCACATTCGGCCCACGCTCCCCGCGCTTCGCCCCATCGGCGCGCAGCCGCTGCACGTCCTGCTCACTCACGCTGAACGTCACCTGGATCGGCCGCACCTGCACGAGCGTCGCGAGTGGTGTCGGCGTGGTGCCGACAAGCTGCCCGACCGAGGCCTGATGCGCGGTGACCCGGCCGTCAAAGGGCGCCTGCACCCGCGTGTAAGTGTAATTGATGGCGGCAAGCTGGGTATTGGCCTCCGCCTGCAGCACCGCGGCGCGGGCATTGTCGCGCTGCGCCCGTGCTTCATCGAGGGCCTGGACCGACGAGACCTGCCGGTTCTGCAGCTCCTGCTGCCGGGCGAAGGTGGATTCGGCGTTGGTGAGCTGCGCCTTGGCCCCGGCCTCCGCTGCCTGGGCCTGTTGCAAACGGGCCTGATAGGGCAAGGGCTCAACGGTAAACAGCACGTCGCCGGCTTTGACCACGGCCCCGTCGGTGTAGCTGATGTCCTGCAGGAACCCCTGCACCCGCGCGACCAGATCGACCGAGGCGATGGCGGTGACGGTGCCGGTCGCCTCCAGGTAGCGGATGACCGGGCGGGAGACGGGGAGGGTGACGGTCACCTTGGGCGGCGGCGGCGCGGCGTATTGATTGGTCTTCTTACAGCCGGCGAGGGCCAGCAGCCCGGCCAGGATGGTGATTGAACGAAGCCGGATCATCGAAAGGCACTCCATCCCAGGCACGGGGTGAATTGGAAGACACTTAACACCAACCGCCGCGACCCGTGGCGACCGTCATTTGCTTGAACTGTCATGACCACCGGATACCATATCGGGGGGCATCGCCGAACTATGAAATACAATCCATACCAGTCCAAGGGCGGATCGTTTTAACGGCCTGTTCACCCGGAGGCGCTGGCCTCACCACGGCGTCGCGGAGTGAGACAGCCGCAGGTTCGGCCAATGCGGTCATAGTGATCGCGCCACCGCCTGCATCTCCCGGCGCAGATGCGCCAGGGTATCGGCGCACAAGGCCAACTGCCCCGCTTTCGCCAGCGACTCCAGGCGTGAAGCGACATCGCCGAGCCCCTCCGCCCCGACCGCCAATGACGCGCCTTTCAGGCGGTGCGCCGCGGCGGCGATTTGAACGGTGCCGCCGGCCGCGATTCCCTGTTCGATGTCCGCCACGGATTCATGCGCGCTTTCCACGAACCGGCGCAGCAGGGCGTCAATCACCTCGGGATCGTCTCCCATCCAATCGCGCAGTTTCTCGCGGTCGATGCCAATTCCGAGCGGGGTCACGGCCGGTTTTTCGCGGGTCGCGACCGTCATCCATCGTAATAAAGTGTCCCGCAGACGGTTCAGCCCCACCGGCTTGGCGATATAGGCGTCCATCCCGGAAGCCAGGCACCGCTCCTCCTCACCCCGCATCGCATTCGCGGTCACCGCCACGATCGGCGTTCTCGCCGCGCCCAGGGCACGTTCCTGCCGCCGGATGGCCGCGGTCAGTCCATAGCCGTCCAGGCGCGGCATGTGCATGTCGGCCAGGACCGCGGCGTAACGGCCGGGCTCCCAGAGCTGCAGCGCGACTTCCCCATCTTCCGCGGTATCGGCGCTCAGCCCGAGCAGCGCGAGCTGGCGGACCAACACTTCCCGATTGACCGGATGATCATCAACGACCAGCAACAAGCCGGCACCGGCGGACAGCCGGGTCAGGCTGGGGCCCGCTTCCAGGATGGATGGTACATCCGCCGCGGCGCGCAGTACCAGCGTGACGGTGAAGACCGAACCTTCGCCGGGCTCGCTCGTGACCGTGACATCACCGCCCATCAACTGCGCCAGCCGGCGGACGATGGACAGGCCCAGCCCGGTGCCCCCGAACTGGCGGGTCGTGGAGCTGTCACCCTGGGCGAAGGGCTGGAACAGCCGTGCCATCTGGGTGCGATCCATGCCAATCCCGGTGTCGGTGACGGAGAGGCTCACGCGCTGGGCGCCGTTGCCAATCGGGGCCGTGCCGGCCCTGACGTGGATGGCGCCGCGATCCGTAAATTTCACCGCATTGCCCAGCAGATTGACCAGGATCTGGCGCACCCGGGTCGGGTCACCGACCAGCGCGTCGGCTGAGCCTGGATCAAGTTCAGCGGCGAGACGGATGGACTTGGCGACGGCCGGGGCACGCATGGCCCGGATTGTCCCGGTTACGATATCGGACAGGGAGAACGCTGTTTCCTCCAATTCCATCCGTCCCGCCTCGATCTTCGAGAAGTCCAGAACATCGTCAATAATGCGCAGCAACGAGACTGCGGATTCGCGCATGACCGATACCGTGCCACGCTGGGCGTCGGTCAGATCCTGATGATCAAGAACCTCCATCATGCCCAGGACGCCGTTCATCGGGGTGCGGATTTCATGGCTCATCGTCGCGAGGAAGGTAGATTTCGATTGATTGGCGGCCTCGGCTTCCTTGCGCGCGATTTCCGCCGCGTCGCGCTCTTCTGCCAGCCGCAGTTCCTGAACTTTAAGTGCGGTGATGTCGCGGAAGACGCCGAGTGTGCTGCCGTCGCCGAGCCGGTGGAAGGCGCCTTCCGCCCACCGGCCATCATGCGTGGCGCGGAGCTTGGGCTCCCCATCCGCCCGATCGAACCGCGCGACGGCGGCGGTTCGAAAGGCCTCATCGATCAGCCCGCGTTCCAGCAGCGCGTCCATCATGGTATCGAATCGGCGCAACATTGCGAGCCGTTCGGGGGAGCTTTGCTGAATATCGCAGAACGCTTTGTTGGCATAACGCCACTCCCCGTCGGGATCCCACAGGATCAGCCCGTCGGTCATGTTCTCCAGAACCGTCTCCATCAGGGTGCGGGTCCTTTCGGTGACGTCGCGTGCTTCGCGCAATTCAAGCTCGCGCTCTTTCAGGCTGGTGACATCGCGGTTAACCACCAAACGCCTTCCGTCGGGAAGAGGCAGCCACTGGACATCGACCCAGCGGCCGAATCGGTTGAACTGGCCGCTATGTGGCTTGCCGCTCAGAAACACCGCCATATGCGCATCGAGTTCCGCTTCCAGCGATGGCTGCGTCAACGGATGTACCCCGTTCTGCAACTGCCAGCGCAGGCCGTCCCGCATGGTCTTCAACCGGGCGTGCGGTTCGGTCGGGAACTGGTTGATTTCGTAGCCAGCGGGGTTGAGGTGCAGAAGGTCGCCGTTCGCCGCGAACAAGGCGACGCCATCGGGAAGGTTGTCCAGGATGGCGGCGAGTTTCTCGCCCTCTTGCTCCAGCGCTTCCGTTGCGGCCTGCAATTGCAGCTCGCGGTCTTTCAAATCAGTTACGTCACGATGAGCGAACAGGCGCCGCCCGTCCGGCAGCACCGTCCATCGTACGTCCACCCAGCGTCCGTTGGGGCGTTGCGCGGTCCGGCGATACGGGTCGCCACGCAGGAAGCGTCCCATGACGTCACGCACGATTGGATCCGGATTGGTTTGACCACCGTAGAACTGGTCGTTTTCGGCCTGCCACCGGAAGGCCTGTTCGACGTTGCGGAACCCCCTGAAAATCTCCTTCGGGAAGCCATTTATTTCATACATCGCGTCATTCCACAGCGCGATATCGCCGTTGGCCTCGAACAGGCCCATGCCATCGGTGACATTGTCCAGAATGGCGCGCATCAGCGCGCGCTCGCGTTCAATCTCGCTTTGTGCCGCCTGCTGTTCCTCAAACAGACGCGCGCTTTCCATGGCAATCGCAGCCTGGTCGCCGAATGTGGAAACACGCTCGATATGCCGGTCCGAGTAAGGTGCGACCCGCGTGCGCGCCAAAGCGATCACGCCGATTGGGACGCCGGCACGGATCAGGGGCACGCCCAGCATGGATCGGACATTGCCAAGCTTCGCGTCATCGATGGGCTCGTAGCCGGGCTCGTTCCAGGCATCGGCGATATGAACCGTTCGTCCCTCAAGGATGGCGCGACCGACAACGGTGCCAGTCCCCGGCAGGATCACCAACGACCGCTCGCGCTCATGATAGGCGGGACTCATGCCCAGGCCGATGCCAAATCTGCAGGCACCATCCTGATACCGGTAGATGATCGCCGCATCCGCCTCGCACAGCGCCACGGCCCGGTTCAGCACCGTCGTCAACAACGCCTCAAGATCGAACGCCGATCGGCTGATGACCCTGAGGACGTCGCCGACGGCGGACTGGAACTCGACCGCTTCCTGCAGGTCGTTTGACCGCTCTATCAACGCTATTTCCTGCTTTTTCAGAGCCGTGACGTCGCGATAAACCCCGAGCGTGCTGCCATTCGTCAACCGGTGTAACGCGCCTTCAACCCATCGTCCGTCGCTGGTTTCCCGCAGGTCGGTTGCGCCATTGGCAAGGCGGTATCGTTCTATTGCCCATTCAAAGGCGGCATCGTCGAGCGCGTTTTGCTCACGCCGGGCACGCGCCATGGCCTCGTAACGCCGCAGTTCCGCCAGGCGGTCGCGACTGACCTGCTGGATGTCACAGAGCGCCTTGTTCGCATAACGCCACTCGCCGGCCTCATCCCACAGGATCACCCCGTCGGTCATGTTGTCGAGGACAGTCTCCATCAGCACCCGCGTTTGTTCTGTCGCGTCGCGGGCCTGCTGTAACTCCAGTTCGCGTTCCTTGAGTTCAGTCACGTCGCGATGGATGACCAGCCTGCGGCCGTCGTCGAGGTTGCGCCACTGCCGCTCGACCCAGCGGCCGTTTGGGCGCAAGGCGGCGGGGCGATGGACATCACCGGTAAGAAAGGAGCTCATCTGCCGGGCGACGGCGGCCTCGACATCGAAATCGGGATTTTTCAGCTGCTCGTCGCGCAAAAGGAACCGCATGCCGTCGGAAATATGCCGCAGTTCCCATTCGACGCGTGGGATACCGTTGATTTCATAGACGGCATCGTTGCACTGGATCACGGTTCCGTCGGGCTCGCACAGCGTCACGCCGTCGGTCATGTTTTCCAACAGGACCTGCATCGTGGCCCGCGCCTGTTCGGCGGCGATCAGCGCGTCCTGCGCACGCAGTTCCTCGTGCTTCAAGGCTGTCACATCGCGATGGGTGAACAGGCGGCGGCCGTCGGGCAGCCGATCCCAGCGCACTTCGACCCAGCGGCCGTTCGGGCGCTG
Organism: uncultured Acetobacteraceae bacterium; assembly: GCA_903900905.1. Classification (GTDB taxonomy): domain Bacteria; phylum Pseudomonadota; class Alphaproteobacteria; order Acetobacterales; family Acetobacteraceae; genus Rhodopila. Next base: position 4,883 of record CAIUPC010000309.1, on the reverse strand, counting down.
AACGGTGGTTTGATGGGGATTACCATCGAAGAAAGCGGCCACGAGGGCCGCCGCTGCCGCCTCCGGTGAGGCATCACTGAGGGGCAGGTGCCCGTTATCCACCTGCCAGCGCAACACCTCGCGGACATTGTGAAAATGCGTGAAGACATCGCGGGGGAAGCCGTTGATCGCGTACATCGCATCATTCCAAAGCGCGATGTCGCCATTGGCGTCGAACAGGCCCATGCCATCAGTGACGTTGTCGAGGATGGCGCGCATCATCGCACGCTCCCGCTCCGCGTCGCGGCGGGCATCGCGCAACTCCGTCAACAGCCGTGCATTTTCGATCGCGATCGCCGCCTGATCGGCGAAAGTCGTGACCATATCGATCTGCGCGGCAGTGAACGGCGTCGTGTTCGAGCGGGCAAGCGCCATGACCCCAACCGGTTCGCCCTCGCGCAGCAGCGGCACGCCGAGCAGGGATCGGACAGAACCCGCCCGTGCCTGCTCCTTGGCGGCATAGTCCGGGTCCGCCAGCGTGTCAGAGATTTGCACCGTCCGACGGTCCAGCAACGCCCGCCCGACCACGGTTCCGGTGCCGGCGACCAGCGGATGGCCGCGCTCCACCTGTTCATATCCCGGCGGGATATTGTGGCCGACTTCGAACCGGCAGGCGCCATCGGTGTAGCGGTACAGGATCGCCCGTTCGGCGCCGCATAATTCGGCGGCTTTGCTGACCACCGTCTGCAGCACCGCCGTCAGGTCGAAGGCTGAACGGCTGATGATCTTCAGGACGTCGTTAATGGCGCTGACATAGTCGAGTGTGGCCCGAAGCTCATCCTCTTGCTGCTTGAGGGTGGTGATGTCCTGATAGACCGTCATCGTGCGCCCTTCCGGCAGGGCGATGAAGCGGTGCTCGTAGGTCCGGCCCAGGAAGTACCGCAGCGCTGGCGTGCCATCGCCAGCGGCCTGACGGGCCAGCGCCGCGGCGACGCTTGCTTCGACCGTGGCGTGGGTCAAAGGCTGGCGTCCGGTCTCGAACTGCCAGCGCAGGCGTTCCCCGGCGCTGCGCAAATCGGCGACATCATCACGGCTCGTACCCATGAGCGTCGTGTAGGCGTCGTTGGCGAGGCGGAGCTTATCATCCGCGTCGACATAGGCGACCGCGTTTGGCAGGCGCAGCACCATCTCCCGCAGGATCGCGGCTTCCTGTTCGGGGGATGGCGGCAGAGCATGGCCGGCGGCGACATCGGCGCTGGCGAAGCTGCGAACGGCGGGCATAGAGGGGCGATGCTGATCCATGCCGGCAGGATGTCACAGCCTTTGGGGCGCGCCAGGGCATAATTGTATCGTCTGTATCGCGGTGCCCGGAACGATACAGACGACACAAAGATCGCGCCGCGCGACATCATCGCGATACCTTCGATCGGTATGGTCTGGTCATCGAGAGGGGCACCGCTCCTCACCCCAACAGGAGATAGACCGATGACCCGCACCATGACCTTTGCCTCCCTGACCCTCATCGCCTGCGGCCTTCTGGCCGCTGGCCGCCCGGCCCAGGCTGGCGTTGCGATCAATGGGATCGCGATCCACTGCTTCCTCGACCGCTGCGAAATGACCCAGGCCCAGGCAGCGCAACAGACCGCGGGGCACGTGCTCACGGCGCAAACCGTCATCCCGGCGTCCGGCCCGTCGGCGACCGTGAACTGAAACGACGGCGGCGCCGTTGGAAGGCCCGGCGCGGGAAGGCCGGCAACCCGATGGCGCGCCAGAACGAATCATGCTTCGATCGCCTCTCATTCATGGGGATCGACGCCGGGCATGACCGACAGCGCACGTATTTTCGTCGTCGAGGATGAGGCAACTCAGCGTACCCTCCTGGTCAACTATCTGATTCGACAAGAATTCCAGGTGACCGGCCTCGCCGATGGGGTTGCCTTGCGCCGGGCTTTGCAGCGCGAAGAACCGGCACTGGTGCTGCTCGACATCGGCCTTCCCGGGGAAGACGGAAACAGCCTGGCGCGGTATTTGCGCCAGACCCACCCCAAAGTCGCGATCATCATGGTCACCGCCGCGGGTGACACGGTCGATCGCATCATCGGGCTGGAGACGGGGGCCGATGATTACCTCCCCAAACCCTTCGAACCGCGGGAACTGCTGGCCCGGATCAAGAGTGTGCTCCGCCGATCGGTGCCCGCCCCCACGGCCGCGGCTGTGGGTGGGCGGGTGCGGATGGGCCGCCGCGTGCTCGATCTGGAGCAACGGACACTGGTCGATACCGATGGCAGCGCGGAACGCCTGACCGCCAGCGAGTTCGAACTGCTGAAACTCTTCGCCGAAAACCCGAACAAGCCCCTGAACCGCGATTGGCTGCTCGAAGCGACGTCCCACCGGGAGGCGGAATCGTTCGACCGTGCGGTTGATCTGCGCATCACCCGCCTGCGCAAGAAGATCGAAATCGACCCCGCCCATCCCGAGGCGATCAAGACCGTGCGTGGCGTGGGCTACGTGTTCGTGCCGCCCACTTCCTGACCTCCCCGGTTCGCATGGTATGCTGGCCGAAGCAGACCCAACCGGCCAGAGGAACGTCCCCATGTCAGGCGCCAATTCGTTCAAATTTGTGATGCTCCCGCCGCAGACCGACACCACCCGCGATTGGGGCCGGCGCCTGGCGGAGTCCGTGCCGGAAGCCCGCGTCGTGGTGGCCGAAGACGCCGAAACCGCGCAGCGTGAGATCGTCGATGCCGAGGCCGCGTTCGGCTGGCTCAACCCCGCATTGCTGGCAGCGGGCAAGAAGCTGCGCTGGCTCCAGGCGCCGCAGGCCGCCCCGGCGGCGGGGTATTATTTCCCGGAACTGATCGACAGCGACCTCTCGGTGACCAACTTCCGGGAGATCTTCAACGACCATATCAGCGCCCATATCCTGTCCTTCGTGCTGGCCTTCGCCCGCGGCCTGCATGTCTATATTCCGCAGCAGCTGCGGCGGGAGTGGAAGAAGCCCACCGAAGACCACGGCGTCGTGCACCTGCCCGAAGCCACCGCCCTGATCGTTGGTGTCGGCGGTATCGGCGCTGAAACCGCCCGCCTGCTGGCGGCCTTCGGAGTCACGGTGCTCGCCACCGACGCCCGCCGCGACACCGCGCCGGAAGGCGTGGCCGAACTGCACAAGCCCGAGGCGCTGGACGACCTGCTGCCGCGCGCCGACTTCGTCATCCTGACCGTGCCGCACACCCCGGCGACCGAGGGCTTCTTCAACGCCAGCCGTTTCGCGCGCATGAAGAAATCGGCCTTCTTCATCAATATCGGCCGCGGCATGACGACGAAGCTCGACGACCTCGTCGCGGCCCTGAACGCGGGCCAGATCGCCGGCGCGGCGCTGGATGTGTATGAGATCGAGCCGCTGCCGGCGGACCACCCGCTCTGGACCATGCCCAATGTGCTGATGACGCCGCATATGGCGGGCTATGGCCCCTATCTGAATGATCGCCGCTTCCAGATCATGGCCGATAACTGCAAGGCCTTCGCCGCCGGACGCGACCTGCGCAATCTTGTCAACAAAGCCACGTGGTTCTGATCATGAACACTGTCGTCGTCAGCTTCGACCAGGAAGCCAAGGGCCGCCCGATCATCGCCGAAGCGCTCGGCGATGCGGCGGAGGTCATCTACCTCACCGATCTCGACGATCAGGCGCGCGCGAAGGCGCTGCGGGAGGCGACCGCTCTGCTCGGCCGCAACACCGCCAAGGAACTGCGGCCGCATGAACCGGCGCTGCTGGAAAACGCCAAATTGATCCAGTTCATCAATGCCGGCGTCGACTTCGTGCCGCTGAAGGTGTTCCCGGAGGGCATTCCCATCGCCAGCAATGGCGGCGCCTATGCCGAACCCATGGCCGAACATGCCTTGGCCATGACCTTCGCCGCCGCCAAGCGGCTGCTGGTCGAGCATAACGCCCTGATCGCCGGCGACTTCAACCAGCGCAACCGCAACCGCATGCTGTCGGGGATGACCTGCGGCATCCTCGGCATGGGCGGCATCGGGGAGGCGACGGCGCGGCTGATGCGGGCGATGGGGATGAAAATCCACGCCATCAACCGTCGCGGCGCCTCCGCCGAACCCACCGACTGGATCGGCACCCCGGCCGATTTGGATCAGATGCTGGCGGTGTCGGATGTGCTGGTGATCTGCACCCCGCTGTCGCCCCAGACCCTGAACTGGATCGGGGCACGGGAACTCGGGCTTATGAAGCGCGACGCCATCCTGGTGAACCTGGCGCGCGGGGAGATCATCGTGGAGGCCGCGCTGTTCGCGCATCTGCAGGCCAACCCGAAATTCACCGCCTGCCTCGATGCCTGGTGGATCGAGCCGGTGCGCCACGGGCGCTTCGGCATGGAGCATCCGTTCCTGTCGCTGCCGAATGTCATCGGTTCGCCGCATAACTCGGCCTCCGTGCCGGGAACGGGGGAAACCGGGCTGCGGCGGGCGATCGCCAACATCAAACGGGCCTTCGCGGGGGAGGCACCACACTATCTCATTGGTGTGGACGAACGGATGATGTGAAGGCGGGGTGTCCTTGCAACCAAGCCGCCGGCGCTGAACCGGCGGGCAGGCCGGTATCAGGCCCCCGCCATGGAGGCCAGTTCGTCGATAACATCCAACGTGCGGATCGTCCCATCCGACGCAAACGGGATCTTCATCTTCGAGCGCCCCATGCCATTGGGGAAATGAACGTAGATCTCGCGGCCGATCATACGGACGTCTTCGGGGCCGCCGAGTTCGAGGGCGATGAGAAGGCGCTCCGGCACCGCGCGGGGCAGGAAGACCACGCCGATCAGGTCGGGGTCGCCCTTGGGGAAGGGGTTGGCGTTGACGATGGCGCGCATCTCCGCCCCCGTCCGCATCAGCAC
>CAIUPC010000308.1 GCA_903900905.1 uncultured Acetobacteraceae bacterium | reverse complement strand
GGGTGCGTCTCCACCAGGCGGTGCTTCACCGGCGCCAGATGCGCGCTGTCGCCCTGGACGGCCACGCCGATCTGCTCACGGGAATAGACGATGGAGTGCAGCGCGATCATCCCGTCGATGTCGCGCTTGGTCGCTTCGTCCAGCGCGTCATAGGCGGCGCGCATATCGGCGAATTCGGTGTTGCCGCCCTTGGACGGGTTCACCCGCGAATGCAGCAGCGTGTAGCCAGCGCCGACAGCGCGGAATGAGGCGTCGGAATGCCAGAGCCGGTTCGCCAGCGCATACATGCGGCGGCTGTCCTCGCGCGCCCGCAGCGCTTCCGTGTTGGCGCCCTGGAGGTTGGAGATATCGCCCAGCTCCAGCTGCTGGAACCGGCGCATTTCCGGCTTCATCATCTGGCCGGCGAGGGTGATCTCCAATTCGCCGAAATTGGCGCTGAAGGTCACCTGCTGCTCATCGGTCAGCGGCTGGCCAGGAAAGGACAGAACAGCGAATTCGTCCATGCCGCGTTCGATCGCCGCGACCTGATCCGCGGTGATGGGCTGGCAGATATCGATGCCGGTGACTTCGCCGACAAAACCGGGCTGAACCGGGCGGATGTTGATCGTCATGAACGCAACCCTCCTGTGTTGTTGTGATTATGCGGCTTCCTGCACCTGCTCCACCGTCAACCCTTCGCCGCGAATGGTTGTCCGGCGCATATCCCTGATGTCGCTCAGGTCGTTGTAACGGCGCGCCCGGTGCATCGTGGTGCGGTTGTCCCAGATCACCAGATCCCAGGGTTTCCACTGATGCGCGTAGACGAATTGGCGCTGCGTCGCGTGTTCCATCAGATCGCGGATGAAGGCGCGGGCTTCGGGCACCGGCCAGCCGACGATGCTGCCGATATGGGCGGACAGATACAGCGTCTTGCGGCCGGTGCGGGGATCGTGGCGCACCAGCCGGTGGCGGACGGGGCGCAATTTGTCCTGATTCTCCACCCCGTAATCCTGCTTGGGAAAGCCGATCATCTCGCGGGAAAAGGCGTTGGAGTGCTCGGTTAGGAGGCCTTCGACCTCGGCCTTGGTGGCGTCATCGAGCGCATCGTAAGCGGCGCGCATATCGGCGAATTCGGTGTTGCCGCCGGTGGGCGGCACGATGCGGGCTGAGAGCAGCGAGTATTTGGCGGGAATGGCGCGGAAGGAGGCATCGGAATGCCAGAGCCGGTTGCCAAGCGCCCCCAACCGCTTTCGGTCATCAGCCGCGCGCAGCTTGTTGTTGGCGTCGAGGTTGGAGATATCGGCCATCTCCAGCTTCAGACGCATTTCCTCGGGCTTGCTCATTTCCCCGCCGGAGGAGATTTCCAGCGGCCCGAAATTGCGGCTGAAGGCGAACTGGGACTCATCATCGAAATGCTGGTCGTGGAAGACGAGCACGCCGTAGCGGTCCATGCCGTCGTCGATGGCTTGCACCTGTTCGGGCGTCAGCGGCCGGGTCAGGTCGATGCCAGCGGCCTCGGCCGCGATCGTTGGGGTCAGCGGGGTGAATGTGATGCTCATGGTCGGACCTTCCCGCGACGGCTGTTACGTCGATGCTACCGGCGAGTATAGCGGCATTTCCATCCCGCTTGCCAATCCCTGGATGATACCGCGATGATCCCGGTCAACGCATACCAGGGGAGGAACCAACTCATGCGGCTCATGATGGGGCTATGGCTCGCCGCCAGCCTGCTGTTCGGCACGGCCGCGCGTGCCGAGGTGCCGGAGGTACGCTTCGCCCAGCAGTTCAGCATGGGCTACCTGCAGTTCAACGTCATGAAGCACCAGGACCTGCTGCAGAAGCACGCCGCCGCTTTGGGCATTCCGGAGGTCAAGATCAGCTACGTCACCTTCAATGGCCCGGACATGATGAATGACGCGCTGCTGTCGGGGGCGGTGGACGTTGCCTCCGGCGGGGTGCCGGGGCTGCTGACGATCTGGGCCAAGACCCGCGGTACGGCGCAGGAGGTGCGGGGTATTTCGGCGATGTCGCAACAGGTGGTGCTGCTGACGTCGAAGGATCCGAACATCCGCTCGATCCGCGATTTCAAGCCTGGCGACCGCATCGCGGTGCCGGCGGTGAAGGTCTCGGCGCAGGCGGTGATGCTGCAAATGGCGGCGGCGAAGGAGTGGGGCGATGCGGCGTTTGACAAGCTCGATGCGCTGACATTCTCGATGTCCCCGCCGGATGCCACGGCGTCGCTGCTGTCGGGCGGCACGGATTTCCTGAGCGCCTTCACCGTGCCACCCTTCCAAAACATGCAGCTGCGCGATCCCGCGATCCATATCGTGTTGTCGTCGGAGGATGTTGTGGGCCCGTCATCGGGCGGCATGGCCTGGGCCAGCAAGCGGTTCCATGACGCCAATCCGAAGCTGTATCAGGCCATGATCAACGCGATGCAGGAAGCATCGGCGTTCATCGCCGCCCACCCGCGGGAGACGGCGGAATACTACGCGGCCGATGCCAAGGGAAAAATTGACATCGAGCTGCTGGTCAGCCTGATCACGGACCCCCGTTATAAATACGTGCTGGTGCCGCGCTCGATGACGAAATGGTCGGACTTCATGTTCCGGATGGGGCGGATCAAGAGCAAGCCGGATAGCTGGAAGGACCTGTTCTGGCCGGAGATCCATGGGTTGGATGGGAATTGATGCCCGGGGCGGGTGGTTTTGGCCCGGGTGGTTCGGGTGTTCTACCGCCATAGGCAGCGCACCCGGAAACCGGGTAGACACACCCATAGCAAACGCCGGGAGCAGACCATGGCACGCAAACTGAAGGTCGCGGTCCAGATGGACCCGATGGACACGATCAATATCGACGGCGATTCCACCTTCGCCCTCATGCTCGAAGCCCAGGCCCGCGGGCACGTGCTCTGGCATTACGAGGTGAAGCACATGGCGCTGCGTGAAGGCGTGCGCCAGCCGAATGGCACCCGGGAGGAACGGCTGATGGCCCGCGCCCGCCCGGTGACCGTCGCGCGCCAGCACGGCGCGCATTACGAATTCGGCGCCCAGTCCGAGGTCAATCTGGCCACGATGGACACCATCCTGATGCGCCAGGACCCACCCTTCGACATGGCGTACATCACCGCGACGCATCTGCTGGAGCATATCCACCCCAAGACACTGGTGGTGAACGACCCGGCCTCCGTCCGCAATGCGCCGGAGAAGCTGCTGGTCACGCATTTCCCCGACCTGATGCCGCCCACCATGATCACCTGGGACCTGGAGGCGATCCGCTCCTTCCGCGCCGAATATAAGGACATCATCGTCAAGCCGCTGTTTGGCAACGGCGGCGCCGGCGTGTTCCGCATCAAGCCGGATGACGAAAATCTGGCCAGCCTGCTGGAGATGCATTTCGCCCGCTCCCGCGAGCCGCTGATGTTCCAGCGCTATGAGGCCTCGGTCCGCAAGGGCGACAAGCGCATCATCCTGGTCGATGGCGAGCCGATGGGCGCGGTCAATCGTGTCCCCGCCGAGGGCGAAGCCCGCTCCAACATGCATGTCGGCGGCCGACCGGAGAAATCTCCGCTGACCGCGCGGGATCGGGAAATCTGCGCGGCCATCGGGCCGACTTTGCGGGCGCAGGGGATGATTTTCGTGGGGATCGACGTGATCGGCGATTACCTGACGGAGATCAACGTGACCTCGCCCACGGGCTTGCAGGAGATCGCGCGCTTCGACGGGGTGCATCTGGAGAAGGCAATCTGGGATAAGATCGAGGCCAAGGTGGGGTAGAGTGATGCGTGGATGGGGCGTCTGGGGTTTGGCGATTGCGCTCGGGCTGGCTTTCCATGCGCCAGCGGCAGCGCAAACACGGGCCGAGCTGGTGGCGTGACTGTTTCGTGCTGGGATTGGATACATTCGTTACGGCAAGCCTAACGACGCATCGTTGTCGCCGATCAATCACCGCCATGGAAACAAGCTGTTCCGTCACAGAGCGGCCTGACCACCACGGTCCATTGAAACTCCGGGTTGGCATGGTATGTGTAAGAAGCCGATAATCATACACACGGACGCCCCATGAGAACCAACATCGACATCGACGACGACCTGATGACGCGGGCCCAGGGCGCCAGCGGCCATCACACCAAGAAAGCCACGGTCGAGGAAGCCCTGCGCACGCTCATTCGCTTGCATGAGCAGGACGAGATCCTTGGCCTTGCCGGCAAGGTCCGCTGGCAGGGCGATCTCGAGCAAAGCCGGATCGGCCGCGGCGCCGGGGATGCCCCTGGAACGTGATCCTGGTCGACACGACTGTCTGGATCGACCATCTGAACGACGTCGGCACCCCCGAGGTCATCTGGCTGCGCGACACAATCGTCCATCGCCGCGCCCTGCTCCTGGTGGGCGATCTGATCCTCTGCGAGGTGCTGCAGGGGCTTTCAAGCGAGCGTGAAGCAACCCAGGTGGAACAGGCATTGCGGCGCCTTCAGGTCGTGCCACTGGTCAGCCCTGACATAGCGATCCGGTCTGCCGCCAATTACCGGGCGCTGCGCCGCCGCGGCATCACCGTCCGCAAGACCATCGACATGCTCATTGGAACCTGGTGCATCGAACACCAACACGCCCTGTTGCACACCGACCGCGATTTCGACCACTTGGAACGGCACCTGGGCCTGAACGTCATCCATCCATAATCCCGCGTGCCATAATGCCGCGGGCCATAATGCCGCGATACCGGGCGCCCGCCAGGCTGTGCCCGGGCAGCCATCGCGTTGTCCCAAAAAAATCACGGGGAATCGCCCGATATCGCGCGTATCCGCCGCTCGGAGGTGTCCCATGTTCGTCGTTGGCCAGACCGTCTACCACAAGACCAGCACCCATAGCGGCGTCGTGGAGGAGACCGATGCGACGGTCACCTACCTCCGCCAGGACAACGGGGTGGAGATCGATTTCCCGACCAAAGACCTGACCGCGACCCCGCCCGAGCGCCGAGGCACCGCCGAACCAGCAGCAGGCGATGCGGCCTCGCCTTTGGCGAGACGGTCGCGCGAAGCCGCCGCGACGATCCCGACGTTCTCAATGCGCGATATCGGGCCGGAGCATGAAAAGGTCCTGTCGATCATTCCGGCGCGGACGTTGCAGGCTGTTGCCGCGCTATGGGAACGCCAGCCCAAGGGCGGGCGGTTCAGCGCGCTGAACGCCGCGCAGAAGCTGAACTTCATCGCCGAGGCGACCGAGGTTCCCTACAAAACGATGCGGCTGCACATTGGCGAGCCGAGCCATCTCGGCCTGCTGATGGCGCGGGGTCTCGCCAGTCAGACGGCGATCGGAAAGGGGTGATTCTGGGCTTGATGCCGCCCAGCCTCGGTTGCTCAATATTGTGTCGATCACAACAGCAAAGTCATGGATGGTCCGCCTTCGCGGGTCATGACGGGTTTGAAGCGGCAGTGCGTCAATCTCTACGCCAGTTGGGATGAACAGGGTCCTACCGCCACGAACGCCCATCCCGAGGCAGCCGGTGATCATCGTCGATCACCCGGACCTGATGCGGCGGGTCCGCACCCCAATCCCAGAACACCACGTTGATATCGCCCGCCCCCGCACCCCGCGCGAAACTGGGCACGATGACCCCAGCCGAACCAGCCGCGATAAGCCCCTCGGTCACCAGCCAGGACGGTGGCCGGATCCCGCGCGTCGCCAAATCCTTCCACGCACAGGCGAGGTCCGCCCGCGCGATTCCCTGCGCCGCGCAGGTCCCTGCGTCGGTCAGGTCCAGGATGTCGTCGCAATCCACCTCATAAGCACAGAGCGTCAACGGTTGCGCCTTGAACGGGAACGCCTGCTGCGCCTCCAGCCAGGCCGTCTCGAATCGCAGCGAACAATAAAGCGCCGGCATCCCAGCCGGGTTGAACCGCCCGCCCGCCGCTGCCGCACCCGCGCCGGAGTCCGGTGCGAAGGGCCATCTCGGATTATGCGCACGGTAAACGAAGCCGGTCAGCCTCACGCGTAGCCGCCGACGGCGATCCCCGCGAGGTAGCTCTTCACATGCTCCGACCGCCCGGCCCGCACCAACTCCTCCGCCGTCTGGTCCCCAAACGCCGGGATCGGCTGCGAGCGGTACCAGGCAAAAGCCTGCTGCACCGATCCGCACCAGGGGAGGATGCGGTTGACGATCTCCGCCACCTCCCGCAGCCGCACCTGGGTCGCGGGCGCCTGGAGCCGCCGGGTCTTGGACACCGCGTCCCGCGACAGGCCGGAGGCTGTGGCCAGCTCGCTTTTGGTCACGCGCAGCAGGAGGCTCAGCCGCTGGGGTTCGATCATGCCGTCGCGGCTGATGGCATCGTCGAGGAAAGTGGTTGCCGACATGCGCCTCACCATTTGTCCCATCAATGGGTCATAGGATGCGCCTGGTGCGGGCGGTTTTCAAGACAAAGCGCGATGGGGCAGTGCGTGGATGCTGACCGGCGCCGGCATGACGGCGGTGGGGGAGGGTGGCGATCACGCCTTCAACCGCTGAAACCCCCGCTCCGCCACGGTCAGCGCCACAACGATCAGGCAGAACCGGCCGACAAACAGGAACTCTCCCAACCCCAGAGGTTCCAGCATCACCCCCACCCAACGCCAGACCCCATAGGCAACCGCCGCCGCGATCAGCACCAGAGCCGTCTTCATGGCGTCACCGCATAGGGCACGTCGGTCAGGAAGATCAGCAGATCCGCCACCCGGGTCACTGTCCCCTCCATCCGGCGTAATAACCCGGTGTGGTCGCGGAAGGCGTCGGGCAGGGCGCGGCCCTCCGGATTGCCCATCAGCAGGAAACCTGTGCCCTCCACGGGCGCGGTGGTGACCAACACCGGGGGCACGCCGCCGGTGACGCAGACATTGGCGCAGGCTTTGTGCGCCAGGCCCTGGCCGGGGCGCATGATGCCGGCGGTGCATTTGCCGTCGCAGATCTCCCCGGTCAGACGCCAGACGCCGCGCGGGGAGGTATCGGGAGGCATCGCCGCGCCCTCCGCCGGGACCAGCGTATCGACGAACATCATGTCCAGGCTGCCGCGCTTGAAGCCGATGCCGGTGGCGCGCACCCGCTTGCCCTCCAGCCCCGCGACCGCCGCCTGCGCCCCGCGCTTGCCGCCGCCGGACAGCAGCACCGCATGGCCTTGCGGATGCGCCGCGTCGGGGTCGAGCACCAGGAACGGGTAGGGCGCCGCGACCACGACTCCCGTCAGGTCCTTGTCCCCTGCGAAATCGCCGCCGCCGGGGTCGTTGACCGCGCTGCCAATCGCCAAAGCCAGGCCGGAGAACAGCGCCAGCGTCAGCACCACCATCAGCCCGAGGAAGCCCGACAGCGGCCAGATGCTCCGCCCGCGCCAGCCGATAAAGAACGGGCTCATGGGATCGCCACCGGTTCGACGAAGGTGCCGGGCGGGTTGGGGCTTGGGTCGATCAGGATCATCCCGTCCTCGATCTTCAGCGCGAAGGTGGCCAGTTTCTCGGTGTAGGGCGGCGGGGCGCAGCCGTCGGCCAAACGATATTGGAAGCCGTGCCAGGGGCAGGTGATGCAGCCGTCGATGACGCGGCCCTCGCCCAGGGGCCCGTTCTGATGGGCGCAGAGGTTGCTGACGGCGGACAGCCGGCCGTCATGGCGGAACACCGCGACGGGTTCGCCGCCGGGGACAGGGACGACCAGACCATGGCCCTCCGCGATCGAAGCGACCGGGCCGGCGACGATCCAGGGACTGGTGGCGGCAAGCGCGGGGGGCGGCGCTCGGCGGGAGCCAGCGGCGACGTGCAGCGTACCCACCAGTAGCACGCAGAGTGTCATGACCACCGCCAGCAGCGGATTGCGCGCGGTCTGCAGCGCGCCCAGCGCGACATGCAGCACCACCGCCAGATAGGCGGCGTACAGGCCCATATGCAGTGCCTTCCAGACGCGGGGCGTCAGGAAGCTCAGCCAGAAATCGTGGCTGGTGGCGGCGAGGACGACCAGCACCAGAAGGGCGAAGATGCCAAAGACCTCGAACGGGAAGCCCTGCGCCTGGGCGAAGCTGGTATTGCCCGACAGCAGCGCCACGAAGGGGTCTTTGGGCGAATAGGAGAAATACCACTCCAACGCCGCGTTCGCGTGGGTCAGCGCCACCGCGCAGGTCAGCACCCCGAAATGCCGCCGGTTATACAGCAGCGGCAGGAAGCGGCGATCCAACCGCGCGGCGGGGCCGATACAGAGGATCGCGGTGAGGAGGAAGAAGGCGCAGCTGCCGAACGCCGCCATGCGGGCGGAGTAGTCGTCCAGCGGCAGCGTCACATGCTGGAACCGCGGCGCGACCCAGAGGAACACCCCGATATACAGGCCAATGACCGCCAGCAGGATTGCGTCATAGACCAGCTTGCTGGCGTTCCAGCCGACGGGAACGTAGCGCGCGCTCATGGGGCGGAGAGCCGAATGGAGGGCGCCTCATAGGGGCCGGAGGGGCGGATGATCAGCGCGCCGATAATCACTGTCGGCAGCAGGACGATCAACAACCGCCAGATCCAGCGATGCGCGAAGCGGTGGCCGCGTCTCATTGCCGGACCTCCAACCAGGCCCAGCGCAGCAGTACGATGGGCCAGAGCAGCACCACGCCCGGCGCCAGTAGCGGCCGGAAGGCATAGGCGCCGGCGGCTGAGGGGTCGATCCGATCCATCCCCCATAGCAGGAAAACCAGCGCCACGGCCGAACCTGCCGCGCCATAGAGCATCGCCATATGCACGATCGCTTCCGCCATGGGGTTCCCTCGGGCCTTGATGTGGGGAGATTACAGCCGCCCGGTAAACCCCGCCAGAACAACCGCGAGCCGATCGCCGAAGCCGCGCGGGCCGGGGATGAAGGCCATGCGCTGCAGATCCCGCCGTGCCAGCACCGCCGGCAAGGCGGCCGCAATGGCGTGTTTGGGCAAGCGGGGCGGATTGGCCAGCATTCCCAACCCCTCCGCCGCCAACCGCCGCAACGCCGGCCGGGGATCGGCGCCCGACGTGACCGCCTCAGGGATCAGGCCGTGTTCGGCCAGCACGTCCACCGGCAGCAAACAGCGGCCCTGGGCCGCGAGGATATGCGCGCTGCGGATCACCCCCGCCGCGCCATAGGCGGCACCGAACCGGCGGAAGGACTCCGGGTCGTCCGCCCCCAGCAGCCGGGCCGCGGCCACGGCCAGGCCGCCCGCGCCGGCCATCAGGTAAGCGCGCCAGACCGCCAGCGTCTCAATCTCCGGTTCGGCCTCCAATTCCCGCGCTTCGATGATCGGCAGCAAATCGGACGGCAGCAGCAGCCCCATCGCGATGGCGTCCGACAGGGGGGTGGCGACCTCGTGGCGGCGGTTTGTGCCCTCGACGATTTCGCGCCACCATTGCAGGCGGATCAGGGCCATGTGGGGCTCGCTGGTGACCTCCCGCGCGCGGGCGAGTTCGTGGTTGAAGGCGTACAGCACCATCAGCGCATCCCGCTTGTCCGGCGGGGCGAAGAGCGCGGTCAGGAAGCGGTCGGGGTCGTGGCGGCGGACCATGTCGGCAATCGGAGTGTTCATATCCCCATGGTGGCGCGGATCGCCGGAGCATGCGAGATTGCCCTGCCTCGGCCGGGGTCATAAAAGACCGCCGGGCCGCACCGGTACCGCTAACAAATGGAGGTTTCCATGGCTTTCGAACTGCCGACCCTGAACTATTCGAATAATGCGCTGGCTGCCAAAGGCATGTGCCAGGAGACCATGGAACTGCACCATGGCAAGCATCACCAGGCGTACATCACGGCGCTGAACGGCTTCGTGGCCGCTGATGCGTCGCTCGCCGGCAAGTCGCTGGATGAGATCGTGACCACCGCGGCCCCCGGCCCGGTGTTCAACAATGCCGGCCAGCATTGGAACCACATCGTGTTCTGGAACAGCATGAGCCCGACGGGCGGCAGCATTCCGGGCAAGCTGGAAGCGAAGATCATCGAAGACCTCGGCTCGGTCGCCGCGTTCAAGGACGCGTTCAAGGCCGCTGGCGTGAGCCAGTTTGGCTCCGGCTGGGCTTGGCTGGTGCTGGGTTCGGATGGCAAGCTGAAGGTGACGAAGACCGCCAATGGCTCCAACCCGCTGGCCGAAGGCCAGGGCAAGGCGCTGCTGGGCTGCGACGTGTGGGAGCACGCGTATTACCTCGACTTCCGCAATGTCCGCCCGAACTACCTGCAAAACTGGGTGGATAACCTGGCGAACTACGAATACGCCGAAGCCCAGCTGTAAGGCTGGCGCTGACTGACCGTTCTCCCCGGCGCCCACCGGCGCTCCATCCCCCGTCATGCCGACGCAGGTCGGCATCCACGCCTTGTGCTATTGGATACTCTTAAGGCGTGGATACCGACCTTCGTCGGTATGACGGGATTGTGGCATCGGTGGGTCATCGGGCGGGGCACGATCCCCGCCCGTCCCTTTTCTTTCTGACGGACCCGTCCCCCATGGCCTCTTCCGCTGAACTCCGCGAGCAACGCGCCGCCATGGAGTTGTCCCTCGAACATCTGCAACGTGAGCGTGGGCCGGATCATCCCGACGTCGCCACGGCACTGCGTGACCTCGGCCGCATCGCGCATGAGCTGGGGGATATGGAAGACGCGCAGGCGCTGCTGCGCCGGGCGATCGCGCTGCACACGGTGGCGCTGGGCGCGGAAGATCCGGAGACCGCGACGGATATCAACCACCTCGGCCTGGTGTTGCACGATATCGGCGACATGGACGCGGCGCATAATGCCTTCGAACGCGCGCTGGCGATCGACGAGGCGCATTTCGGCAACAACCACGTCAATGTGGCGCGGGATGTGAACAATCTGGCCGGCGTGCTGCGGGATATGGGCGATGCCTATTCCGCCCGGATCGCACTGCAGTGGTCGTTGCGGGTCTATGTGGAGAAGCTGGGCGAGGAACACACGACGACCAAGTCGGTGTCGCGGAATTTGCGCCTGTTGGGGTGAGGGGACGCCTGGTCATCGCTGCGCGATCAGTTGGATGACCGGATTGCGGTAATCACATGCGCGCTGATCTTGCCGGTCACCGGGCCCGGCCCGAAGCGGAGCGCAATCGCTTTGGCCGCTGCCTCCGTCACCTCCGTCAGACGGCCGGGATCGCGGGCTGCGATTTCGTTGCGCATCGGTGTTCCCTGGCAATATCCAATGGCGACGGATCGGGCGTTGGGCGATGTGCTCTCCCGCACGACGGTTTCGATCTTTATCGCCGCGAATCCGGCTTCCCGAAGCAGGCCTTCCCAGGCCAAGGTATCGTGGTGGCCGTGCGGCGTGCGCGCCAGGAACATCGGTGGATCGCCGGGAAACAGGTGAGCGGCAGATTGGACCACGATGTCAGCGAATTCGTTCTCTTCGATGCGGTCCCAGACATTGAAGAGAAAGCAACCGCCCGGCTTCAGGACGCGATGCGCCTCGGCGAAGGCGCGCGCCTTGTCGGGGAAAAACATCACGCCGAATTGACAGACCACGGCATCGAACATGCCGTCCGGGTAAGGCAGCATCTGGGCATCCGCCTGCCGCCAGACGACGCGGGCGGATGGCAGCCGGGTTGACGCATGATCGAGCATCGGCTGGTTCAGGTCGGTCGCTTCGATCAATATAGTTTCCGGCAGAACGGCATCCAGGGCCCGCGTGACAATGCCCGTCCCGGCCGCGGTTTCCAGCAGGTGGCCGTCGCGCATGTGCGCGAGCCGGGATGCCAGATCATCGGCATAAGGCGCGAATATCATTGGCCCCATGTATTGGTCATACATTTCGGGGATAGAGCCAGCGAACGTCCGATCGGCTTCGGCCATTTTTCAACCTCCTGATCGGCCTGCGATCCATGGCTCCTGGGCATTTTCGCGCCGATCAGAAACCTATGATCTACCGCAGTCCCCTAATCAAACCCAATAAACCCCGCCATCCCTGAAATCGCCGGCGCTGCCTTCAGCTTCGCGATATCCGGCACTGGCCGCGCCGACCGTGGATCACCGGCCAGCATCGCCTCCAGTTCCGCCGCGACGGACAATACCAGCGAGTCCCCGCCGCGAGGGCCAACGATCTGCAAGCCAAACGGCATGCCATGCGCGTCCAGGCCCACCGGCAATGAAATCGCGGGATGGCCAACAACTGTCACCGCATAGGCCAGCGCCAGCCAGTGAAAATACGTGCGGGTGGGCTGGCCGTCGATCTCCGCCGGATACAGCTCCCGCCATGACCGGGGGCTGATGGTGATCGCGGGCGTGATGAT
>CAIUPC010000307.1 GCA_903900905.1 uncultured Acetobacteraceae bacterium | reverse complement strand
TGCTGCGCAAGCTGGCAAAGCGGCCAGGCTTCGGGCGTTGTCATGCCGATCATGTTCGCTGGCCAAATGGTTTCTTCGCTGAGCAAGGGCTCTTCACCTTAACTGGAGCCCATGCTTTGGCGAGCCAATCACGATGTTGAAACCACCAACTGGAGAGCCGTGTGCGGGAGAACCGCACGCACGGTTCGGAGGGAGGGGAGGCGGGAGCCTTCCCTACCCCTATCGGGGAGGGGGGGGTCGTGGCGATTTCATTTCACCCGCTCGGGGGGCAGCGGACGACGTGGGTCAACGGCCTTCGCCGAGGGCGACACGGGGGAGGCGGGGTGGACTCAGGACCACTCGACCCCTCAGCGCCTCGGCGCCCTCGGCGTTGAAACAGCGGACCCGCGTGCAAACCACCGCGCCGCAACCCGCAAACGCCTACCCCGCCGCCACCCCCAGAAACCGGGCGAGCGGCAGCAGCTGGGTCTCCGTCATCTCCAACCCGGTCTGGATGACACAGCCCCGCGCCGCCGCCAAAGTCAGGAACGGGGTCATTGTCGGCGCCGTCACCACGTCGGCGACGAAGCAGCGTGCGCTCAGGCCGGCCAGGACGGCCTCGGCCAGGGGCAGACGCGGGTCGCCGTTCATGCCGACCGGGGTGCCGTTGACCAGGATGTCCAGCCCCTCGGTGCCGCTGATCCCGGCGGTGATCTCAATCGCGGGGAAGGCGGCGCGCAGGGTGGCGATCAGACGATCCTGTTTGGCGGTGTCGAGGTCCTGGATGAACAGCCGGGCGACATGATGCTCACAGAGGGAATTGGCGATGGCGCAGGCCACGCCGCCGGCGCCGATAACGGCGGCGGATTTGCCCTCCGGGCTGACCCCATGCACCGCGGCGGCGGCGATAAAGCCGACCCCGTCGAGCATTTCCCCTTCCAGCGTGCCATCGGGATCGCGGCGGAAGACGTTGACGGTGGCGAAACGGCCGGCGCGGGGCGTCAGGCGATCCATATAGGGCGCGAGGACCTGTTTATACGGCACCGTCACGATGATGCCGCGCAGGTTGGTCCAGTCGCGGATGGTGTCCACGAAGGCGGGGATGGCGGCGGGCGCGATCTCCATCGGCACCAGGACTGTGTTTTGCGCGGTATCGGCGAAGTAGCGGTTCATCACCCCGGGCGATTTCACCTGCACGATGGGGTTGCCGATAATGCCGACGATGGCGGTGGTGGCGGTGACGAGCATGGATCGGTCCTTCAACGGGTAAGCGCCTCAGTGCCGGGGCGCGCGCACGAGCAACAGCAGCAGGAACGCGCCGCCGGTCAGGCCGCCCGACAGCGCCAGGGCCACGTAAGGCCCGGTATCGTCCAGCACCAGCTGGAACAGCAGCGGCGCCCCCCCTTGCAGGATGCGGGTCGGTGCGGCGAGCAGCCCGGTGCGCAGCCCGTAGCCGGCGGCGCCGAACAAAGCGAGCGGCAGGGTGCCGCGGGCGATGGTCATGATGCCATTGCCGCCGCCATGCAGCAGCACGAAGGCGATCGCCGCCGGCGCGCCCAGTATCGCCAGCGCCACCGCCCCGATCGGGTGCATGATCAGCGCCAGCCGGGCCGATAACAAAGGGGAGGCTTTGCGCAGCACGGTGAACTCCACCAGCCGCGCCAGCACCTGGGCGGGGCCGACAAGGGCGGCGGCGGCGACGGCGGCGATCGGGGTGGCGCCCAGCGCCTCCAGCAAACGGGGCAGATGCGCGGCCATGGCGGTGGCGACGAACCAGCTCATGGCGAAAACGGCGGCGAGGACGATCATCGTCCAGGGGATGCCGGCGCCGGGCGGGGCCTCGATCGCGGCGGCGGGGGGCGGCGGCGGGGCCTTGGGGACCAGGAAGCGGTTCATCGGCAGGCCGACAAGGATGTGCAGCGCCGCCCAGGCCAGGCAGGCGCCGCGCCAGCCCAGGCTGTCGATGAACAGCGCGCTGGCGGGCCAGCCGACGGTGCTGGCGAAGCCGGCGAACAGGGTGATGCCGGTGATGGCGTTGCGCGCCTCCCGCCCATACAGCCCGGCGACGGTGGCGAAGGAGGCCTCATACAGGCCGAAGCCCATGGCGGTCCCGATGATGGTCCAGGCGGCGGCCAGGCTGATGGGCCCGGTGGCCTGCGACAGCGCCACCAGCCCGGCGGCGAAGACCACATTGGTCGACGCCAGCACCACCCGCCCGCCGTGCTGATCGATCAGCCGCCCGGCCAGCGGGCCAAGCAGCCCCGATAGCAGCAGCGCCCCCGAAAACACCCCAAAGAACCACGTCTTCGACACCCCAAGCGCCACCGATATCGGGTCGGCGAACACCGCGGTGAGGTAGTAGCTGGAGGCCCAGGACAGCGTCTGAGTGATCCCCAGCGTGCTGACAACGACGCCGCGATGATGGCGGAGGCTCATGCCAGCGCCCCCCAGGCGAGGACGCGGGCGATGCGAATGGCGATCACGGGCAAAGGGGCGATGTCCATGGTGCGATATTGCGGGTAGCGGGCGCGCAGCCGATCCTGGGCGGAGTCGTGTTCGGCGCCGTCGGGCAGGATCTCGGCCGGACCGCGCAGCATGACCCAGGCGAGGCGGGTCCAGTCCTCATCCCAGCGGTCGATGGTCAAAGCCACGGCCGGGTTTTCGATGATGTTGCGCAGGCGTTTGAGCGGGATGTCGGTGCGCTTGGGCTTTTCATCGACGGTGATATAGGCGCAGGCGCCGGTAACCGCGTAGCACACGGGCACCAGATGCGGCGCGCCCTGGGCGTCGGCCGTCGCCAGATACCCCACCCGGCTGGAGTCCAAAAACCGGTATTGCGCCTCGGTCAGCATGGCGGCCATCATAGCGCAACATCAGCAAACAGAGGAAATCGCCATGGCCGACATCGAAACCCTGCCGCGCACCCCGCCGCAGATCCTGGGCCCGTTCTATCCGTTCATGCACACGCCGACGGAGTCTGGCGACCTGACCAATGGCGGCCAGGCCAAGGGCACGGTGCTGTATTTGTCCGGCCGGGTGCTGACCGATGATGGCGCCCCGATCGTGAACGCGAAGGTGGAGGTCTGGCAGGCCAATGCCAATGGCCGCTACGCGCATCCGAACGACACCACGACCCAGCCGCTCGATCCCGGCTTCACCGGCTTCGCGGTGACGCGGACCGACAGCGAGGGCCGGTATGCCTTCAAGACCATCCGCCCGCGCGCCTATGAGGTCGCCCCGACCCGCTGGCGCCCGGCGCATATCCATTTCTGCGTGGACAGCACCAGTGAGCGGCTGGTCACCCAGATGTATTTCAAGGGCGACAGCTACAATGACGGCGACAGCTGGCTGAACAGCGCGAGCCGCAAGGACCTGCTGATCGTCGATCCCACCCCGGTTTCGGGCAAGGAAACCGGCGCGCAGGAAGTCACGTTCGACGTGGTGATGATGCGGGCCTGATCGAGAGCCGAATTTCGATCAGCGGACGGCGGTTGGCGCTTTTCACCCCGTCATCCCCGGGCTTGTCCCGGGGACCAATCGCGGCACTGTTGGCACCCTTGGTCCCCGGGACAAGCCCGGGGATGACGGGTTTTGCCGGCAATGATGGTCT
>CAIUPC010000306.1 GCA_903900905.1 uncultured Acetobacteraceae bacterium | reverse complement strand
GCCGAGGTCATAGACCACGATCGTGCCGGCGCCCTTCTTGTCCATGCCATAGGCCAGCGCGGCGGCCGTCGGCTCGTTGATGATGCGCAGCACGTCCAGGCCGGCGATGCGGCCGGCGTCCTTGGTCGCCTGGCGCTGGCTGTCGTTGAAGTAGGCCGGGACCGTCACAACGGCCTGGGTCACGGCTTCCCCGAGATAGGCCTCGGCGGTTTCCTTCATCTTGCCGAGCACGAAGGCGCTGATCTGGCTGGGGGAGTATTTCTCACCGCGCGCCTGCACCCAGGCGTCGCCATTGTCGCCCTTGACGATTTCGTAGGGCACCATGCCCTTGTCTTTCGCGACCAACGGATCGTCGTAGCGGCGGCCCATCAGGCGCTTGATCGCATACAGGGTGTTGGTCGGGTTGGTGACCGCCTGGCGTTTGGCGGACTGGCCGACAAGGCGTTCGCCATTGTCGGAGAAGGCGATCATGCTGGGGGTGGTGCGCGCGCCTTCGCTGTTCTCGATCACCCGAACTTCGCCGCCTTCCATGATGGCGATGCAGGAGTTGGTGGTGCCGAGATCGATACCGATAACCTTACTCATTTGAATGCTCCTTACAGCGGATGCCAGCGGCCCGAAGCACCGCGAGCGTCCCTATGACGAATGATGGGGATGTATGAGGCAGAGGGTGGTTGGGCAAGGGTTGCTGGTGGATTTTTTGTAATGGCCGGTTTGCTTAACCGGCGATTTCCGCGGGCGGCGCCTTGGCGACGACGACCATGGCCGGTTTCAGCAGCCGACCATGCAGCGTCCAGCAAGCCGACCAGGCCTGCATCACGGTGCCGGGCTTGTGCTCGGTGCTTTCCTGTTCGGCCATCGCCTGATGCAGATTGGCGTCGAAGGTCTTGCCGACGGGGTCCTCTTTCTTAATGCCGTTGCGTTCGAGGATGCCGATGAAGCTGCGCTCGACGCCTTCCAGGCCCTCGCGGACCTTGCCGACAATGGCCGGCTGGTCGTCAGCGACCGGGGGCAGGGCGTCGATGCCGCGCTTGAGGTTTTCGGCCGCTTCGACCACGTCGGTGGCGAATTTCTGCACCGCGTATTGGCGGGCGTCATCGGCGTCGCGGCGGGCACGGGCGCGGACATTGGCGTTTTCCGCCTCCGAGCGCATCCAGCGGTCTTTCATCTCCGCCAGTTCGGCTTCCAATTCGGCGATGCGGGCGCTGGCGGCCTGCATCAGCTGTTCCGGGGTTTGCGGGGTTTCGGGGGAAGCGGCATCCGGGCCGTGCTCGGTCGCCGGGTGCGCGGGATTGTGGTCGGGTGCGGTGCTCATGGCCGGTCAGTTAGGGCGCCGAGGGCCTGACGACAAGTCTGGGGAAGAATGAATGTGCTATGTCAGCCAATGATGGACGGACCGCGGGACGAACTGTAAGTTAGGGCGCCATGGACACCGTGCTCGACAGGATCTGGACGGTCGACCGCTTCCTTGCCTGGGATGATGGGCAGGACGGGAAGCACGAATTCGACGGACAGGCGGTAATTCCGATGACGGGCGGCAGTCTCGCGCACCAGCGGATCGTGGTCGACCTGATGGTCACGCTGATGCGGTTGTTAGAGGGCAGCGCGTTTGAGCCGGTGCAGGAAATGCGGGTGCGCTGCGCCGATGCGGTGCGTTATCCCGATGTGACGGTTTGCGATGCTGGCCAGGATCAGACCACCCGGACGCTCACCGACGCGGTCGCGATCTTCGAGGTGTTGTCGTCTGACACCGAGGCCACTGATCGGACCGTCAAACCATCCGACTATGCGATGCTGCCTTCGCTGCGGAGCTATGTGCTGCTGGACCAAACCAAGATCGCCGCGACCTTGTTTCAGCGCGATGGTGCCGGTGGCGTCTGGGCTGAGACCACCCACACCGAAGGTGTGCTGGCGCTGCCGGGTCTCGGGATCGAAATCGCGCTCGCGGAGATCTATCGCCGGGTCCGGTTTTAAGCCCTTACCTCGGGGAACTGAGCGGGATAGGGACGCCTTTACTGGACTGTCATCTCCGAGATGACGCCGTCATCGAAAACGCGTTTACGGTGCAGAAGCAGGGTCGCCGACGGCATATGACATGAAATGTCATGAACGATGGGCCCTACCCCAGCAAACGCCCGATCACCCGCGCCGTATAATCCACCACCGGGATGATCCGTCCGTAGTTGATCCGCGTCGGCCCGATCACCCCGATCGCGCCCACGATCCGCCCGCCCTCACCGCGGGCCGGCGCCACCACCATCGACACGCCGGAGGTCCCGAACAGCCCACTATCCGCGCCAATGAAAATGCGCACCCCGTCGGATTGCTCGGCCAGTTCCAGCAGCCGCAGCATCGTCTCCTGCGCTTCCAGCCGCTCGAACAACGCCTGGATCGCGGCCAGGCTTTCGATCTGCGTCACATCGGACAGCAGCTTGGCCTGCCCGCGCACGATCAGGCTGCCGCCGCGGCCCTCGCCGGTCCAGGTGGCCAGACCGGCCTCCACCACCTGCGCCGACAGCGTGTCCAGCTCCGTCCGGTTCGCCGCCATTTCGCCGGCCACGTATTCCCGCAGCTCCAGCAGCGGCCGCCCGGACAGGCGCGCGTTCAGATAATTGCTGGCCTGCTGCAAGGCCGAGGGCGGCACCCCCGCCGGGATCTCGATCACCCGGTTTTCCACATGCCCATCGGCGGCCACCAGCACCACCAGCGCGCGGCCCGACCCCAGCGGCACGAATTCGATATGGCGCAGCGCGCCTTCGGCCTTTGGCGCCAGGACCAGTCCGGCGGCGGCGGACAGGCCGGAGAGCATGGTGCTCGCCTCCGCCAGCGTATCTTCCAGGCTGCGCCCGGCCGCGGCGAGGGTCGCGGTGATCGAGGACCGCTCATCCTCCGTCAGTTCACCGAAATGCAGCAGCCCATCCACGAACAGCCGCAAGCCCTGATCCGTCGGCAACCGCCCCGCCGACGTATGTGGCGCGAACAACAATCCCGAATCCGTCAGATCGGCCATCACATTGCGAATCGTCGCCGCCGACAGATTGCCAGGCAGCCGGCGGGAGATGGTGCGGCTGCCCACCGGCTCCCCGGTTTCAACGTATTGTTCCACCACTTCCCGCAGCACGGCGGCGGACCGCGCGTCGAGCCCCGGCGGCAGCAACGGCCCCACCCCCGGTATCCGCGTGCCCAGACGCGCTGCATGCACCTGAGTCGCGCCAACGGAGCGACTCGGGGACAGGCCGGGCGGTATCATCGGATGGTTCATTGTTTGGGCTCCAACCGATGACGGTAGATAGCACTGCCCACCCGGTCAATCGATTAACGGATGTTCGTCAGGCTTTGTGATTGGCGCGAAATCCCGGTTCGCTTACCTCGGGGGCATGACCGAACCCTGCCAGCCGCGATCACTGACCCTCGTAAAGCCCGCCATGGGTGCCATCCGAGCGCCGTGCCTACCCGCCCGTTTCACGAGAGGCGTAAGGGCGTCCTTACCCGTCATACCGGCGGAGGTCGGCATGGCGATGTTAGGAAACCTACGGCGGGTCGACGGTGGAATGCGCAGGTGCAAGAGCCCATGCAACGTGAGCGACGCCACATGGTGGGTCGAAAATGATGGCAACACCCCTTGCAACGTGAGGCGGTACCCAGGACCGATCGCTCCAGGCGGGGTGTATCACCCAAAACCGCCGCACGCGAACGCCGAGGGAACAGCCCATGCAACGTGAGCCACGCCACGCCGCCACGCGACATCACGCGAAACCGGTGGAAACACCCCATGCAACGTGAGAGCCCCGGCGATCAGCCCGGCATCGCGATCCGCCGGCCCGCGCCTTTTGGAAGCGTGGTGGGGGCGTGGGTTTTGACCAGCCCGGTCAGCGACGCCGTCAGCTCCGGCGGGAACGCCGCGACCTTGCGCACGCGCATGTCGATATGCAGCGCCATCAGCTCCTGCACCGCCGAACGCTCCCCGCTCTCGGCATGAAACATCTCGTGGAAGTAGTGCACCCGCTTGCTGTCCGCCGCGAGCAGCCAGGTCCGGACCTGGATCTTGTCGCCCAGATGCACTTCGCGCTCATAGACCGTGTGCGTCTCGGCGACGAAGCTCGAATTGCCGCTGGCGGCGCGGTATTCGGAGCCGATCCCGATGTGGTCGTAGAATATGTCGGTGGCGAGGTCGAAGACCACGACATAGTAGGCGAGATTCATGTGGCCGTTGGAGTCGATCCACTCCGGTCGGACCACATCATCATACGATGTGACATATGTGCTCATGCTGCGGCGCACCTTGTTGGCGAAGCCCATCCTGGTCAAGGTGCGTTGCAGCATAAGACCGGGATGACGAAGCAGGATGGACGAAACCGACGGATTACCGCCCCGGGCACGGGCGCTCGCGATTGTCACCATCACCATCGCCGTCGCCATTTCGGTCCTCAGTACCGCTATCGCCAATATCGCGCTGCCGACAATGGCGCAGGAACTGGCGGCGACGCCGTCCACTTCCATCTGGGTGGTCAACGCCTATCAGCTGGCGGTAACGGTCAGTTTGCTGCCGCTGTCCTCGCTCGGCGACAGTCATGGCTATCGGATCGTCTATCTGTGGGGGCTGGTGGTGTTCACCCTGGCATCGGTGGCCTGTGGCCTGGCGGACTCGCTGCCGTTGCTGGTCGCTGCCCGGGTGGCGCAGGGGATGGGGGCGGCGGGAATCATGAGCGTCAATACCGCCCTGATCCGCTTCATCTTCCCACGCGCAAAGCTCGGCCGGGGCATCGCGATGATGGGGCTGATCGTGGCGGTATCCTCGGCCTCAGGCCCGTCGCTGGCGGCGCTGATCCTGTCGGTGTCGTCCTGGCACTGGCTGTTTCTGTTCAACGCCCCGTTTGGAGTCATCGCGGCGTTGCTGGCGCTGCGTTCGCTGCCGCAGACGCCACGCTCGGGCCAAAAATTCGATTTTGCCAGTGCCGGGCTGAATGCGCTGACTTTTGGCCTGATCCTGCTGGGGTTGGACGGGCTCGGCCACGGGCAACAATCCTGGCAGGTGGCGGCCGAGCTGGTCGTCGGCCTTATCGCCGCCGTGGTTTTCATCCGCCTGCAAGGCCGCCGGCCGGCGCCGATGTTGCCGGTGGATCTGTTCCGTCTGCCGGTTTTCGCGCTGTCGGTGGGCACTTCGGTCTGCTCGTATTCGGCGCAGACCGTCGCCTATCTGGCATTGCCGTTCTATTTCCAGGTCGCCGGCGGATTGTCCCAATCGGAAGTGGGGCTGCTCATCACCCCCTGGCCGGCCATCGTGGTGCTGATCGCGCCGCTATCGGGGCGGTTGTCGGATCGCTACTCGGCCGGGCTATTGGGCGGAATAGGGCTGGCGGTGCTGACCGTGGGCCTGCTGCTGGCACGGCAGTTGCCGCCCGACGCGGTCTTCGCCGACGTGGTCTGGCGTATGATGGTCTGCGGTATCGGGTTCGGCTTTTTCCAGTCGCCCAACAACCGCGCCTTGATCAGCGCCGCGCCCCGCCATCGCAGCGGCGCGGCGAGCGGCATGCTTTCCACCGCGCGGCTCACCGGGCAGACTATCGGCGGGGTTACGGTGGCGTTGATCTTCGCGATCACCCATGGCGACATCGCCCGCGGCGTTCACATGGCTCTGCTCGTGGGCGCTGGCTTCGCTGGCCTGGCCTGCTGTGTCAGCTTTCTGCGTTTGACCAAACCGGCCGCGGTGTAAACTGCGGCTCCGCGACTCCGGAGCATTCCGATGAACGATACACTGAGCAATTCCGGCATTCTGGCGGCCTACCGCGCCCGCACCCCAGGTTCGGCGGAGCTGGCGCGGGAAGCCGCGTCTCTCTTCCCCAGCGGCATCACCCATGATTCGCGGCATCTGGAGCCGTACGGGGTCTACGTGCAGCGCGCCGCTGGTCCGCATAAATGGGATGTCGACGGCAATCGCTACACCGATTTCTACGGCGGTCATGGCGCGCTGCTTCTGGGTCACAACCATCCGGCGGTGGCGGCGGCGGTCGCGGGGGCCTTGGCTGACGGCACCCATTTCGGCGCCTCCCATCCCCGGGAACTGGCCTGGGCGCGGGCGGTCCAAAGGCTGGTCCCCTCCGCGGAGCGGGTGCGGTTCACCTCATCCGGCACCGAAGCCACCTTGATGGCCGTCCGCCTCGCCCGCGCCTTCACCGGTCGGCAGACCCTGCTGCGCTTCCAGGGCCATTTCCATGGTTGGCACGATCACATGGCGGCCGGGTACACCAGCCATTACGACGGCTCCCCGACCCCCGGCGTACTGCCTGGCGTGGCTGATAAATCCATTCTGGTGCCGCCCAATGATCTCGACGCACTGCGCAAGGCGCTGGCGACCAACGAGGTCGCGGCCGCCATCCTCGAACCCACCGGCTCGTCCTTCGGGCAGGTGCCGATCGACGCGGATTTCGTGCGAGAGCTGCGGCGCCTGACGGAGGCGCATGGCACTTTGCTGATCATGGATGAGGTCGTGACCGGCTTCCGGGCCACCAAAGGCGGGGCGCAGGCGGCCTATGGCGTGCGGCCGGATCTTTCCAGCTTCGCCAAGATCCTGGCCGGCGGCCTGCCTGGCGCCGCGGTGGCGGGACGCAAGGATGTCCTCGACCAGCTCGATTTCGCGGTGTCCGCGCGGGCCGGCAAGGAGAAGATCCAGCACCAGGGCACGTTCAACGCCAACCCCGTCAGTGCCGCCGCCGGCACCGCGGCGCTGACCGTGATCGCCGATACGGATGTCGCCGAACAGGCGGCCGCGACCGCCGCGGCCTTGCGGTCCGCCGTGAATGCGGTCTTCGCGGAGGAGAATGTCGGCTGGGGCATGTACGGCACATTCTCCGGCTTCCATACATTCATGGGCGCGGCGGGCATGACCGTAACCCCCGGCGCTTTCACGGCGGCGGGAGTACCGATGGCGGTGCTGAAATCCCAGCCGGCCGCTTTGTCGCACAAGTTGCGGCTGGCGTTGCTGGTCAATGGCGTGGACGTCAACGGCCGTATCGGTGGTTTCGTGTCGGGCACCCACACGGGTGACGACGTGGCGCACACCGCGGCGGCGTTCCGGGAAGCGGTGCGGATGC
>CAIUPC010000305.1 GCA_903900905.1 uncultured Acetobacteraceae bacterium | reverse complement strand
GCCGCGTCCGGGCGCCAGTGATCGAGGAACCGTGCCGCCCAACCCGGCACATCCAGCGGCACGAAGCGATGCAGCACGCGATCGGTCAGACCCAGCTCCGGCAGACGGCGCGCCAGCACAGCGGCGGCGGTGACGGTGCCGGTGGTGATCAGAACGGTGACGCCGGACAGCGCGGTCAGGACGGGTAGCAGGGAGTTGGTTTCCCCGACGCTGGCGGCATGCAGCCAGAGCAGCGGGCCGGCGGGGCGCGGGGTGGCGTCTTCGCCCCAGCGTTCCGGCAGGCGGGCGGGGATTTCCTTGCCTCGGCTGGCGCGCCGGCGCAGGTGCACGCGCAACAGCGGTGCGATAGCCGTGCCAAATCCGGCCCAGGCCTTGGCCAGGAGGGGCGCGGCGGATCCCGTCACAGCCGATCCGCGGTGTCGGCTGCGCTGTTGAGGGCGGCGGTGATGTGGGGGAGGGCACCGCGCCAGTCCTCACGCGGCACGCTTATGGGTGCGCCGCACACCATGACCGCCCGCCCGAACGGCAGCGGGATCGCCATGCGGTCCCAGGTCCCGAGGACGAACCGATGCGTGGTCCGCGCGGCACAGGGCACGATAGGGACCCCGGCAAGGGCGGCGAGTTGTGCCACCCCGGCATCCGCCTCCCGCCGCGGGCCGCGCGGCCCGTCGGGGGTGATACCGATGATCTCCCGCTTCTCCAGGATTTTCAGCAGGTTGCGCAGGCCGGAGGCGCCGCCGCGGGTGGACGAGCCGAAGACCGGGGCGATGCCGAAGCGCCCGACCAGACTGCCAATGAACCGCCCATCCCGCGACTGGCTGACCAGCGCATGGATCGGCGTGCGACGGTAACCCGGCAGGCGGGCGCCGACGATGGTCAAAGCCGGCATCAGCGGCAGGAATTCATGCCAGAACGCCATCACGGCGGGGGCCCCGGCGGCGTGCGGCGCGAGATGCTCCGCCCCGTCCAGGGTCCACCGCGTGGTGCGGAGCGCCAGAGCGAGATACCAGCCCAGAAGGCGGGCGAGACACGCCTGCGCGATCGGATGCCGGAGCAGCGCTTTCATGGCCGGGGCGGTAGCACGCGGGCGCATGGGGCGGAAGGGTCGCCCTATGTTGCCGCGGGGATCGTGCCTATTCTCGCCGCTGGGAGGCCTGTCGTTCATGACTTTGACCGCTGAACAGATCGCGATTCGCGACGTGGCGCGCGATTTCGCCCGCCGGGCGATCACGCCCCACGCGCTGGAATGGGACCGGACCGAGACGGTGCCGCTGGAAACGCTGCGTGCGGCCGGCGCGCTGGGCCTGTTCGGGGTCAATCTGCCGGCGGCCTATGGCGGGGCGGGCGCGGACTTCACCGCCTATGTGCTGGCGATGGAGGAACTCGCTTACGGAGACGCTGGCGTGTGCAACACCATCACCGCCACCAACTCCTTCGGCATCAAGCTGCGTGACTTCGGGACCGAGGACCAGAAGGAACGCTTTCTGCGCCCCGTCGCCTCCGGCCAGCACATCGCCTGCATGGCGCTGACCGAGCCGCAGGCGGGCTCCGACGCCGCCGCCTTGACCACACGGGCGGAGCGGCGCGGCGATCGCTATGTGCTGAACGGGGTGAAGTCGCTGATTACCTCCGGCCGCACGGCTGATACCGCGATGGTGGTGGCGGTGACCGATCCCGCCGCCGGCAAGCGCGGTATTTCCGCCTTCATGGTGCGCACCAGCGCGCCGGGCTGGACCGTGCTGCGGGCCGAACGCAAGCTGGGGCATCGCGCCAACGACACCTGCCAGATCGCGCTGGACGGGCTGGAAGTGCCGGCCGAAGACATGCTCGGGCAACCGGGGGAGGGGCTGAAAGTCGCCTTCTCCGGCCTGGAATCCGGGCGCATCGTGGTGGCCGCCCAGGCCATTGGCGTGGCGCGCGCGGCCTTCGATGCCGCGCTGGCCTATGCGAAAGAGCGGAAGACATTCGGCAAGGCGATCTTTGAGCACCAGGCAGTGGCGTTTCAGCTGGCCGATATGGCGACCGAAATCGAAGTCGCGCGCCAGATGTGCCTGCACGCGGCGGCCCTGAAACAGGCGGGCGAGCGCTGCGTGCGGGAGGCGTCGATGGCGAAGCTCTACGCGTCCCAGATGAGCGAACGGGTGTGTTCGGCGGCGATCCAGATCCATGGCGGATATGGGTTCGTCGCCGATTACCGGGTGGAGAAATACTGGCGCGACTGCCGCGTCTTCCAGCTCTATGACGGCACCAACGAGGTGCAGAAGATCGTCATCGCGCGGGAATTGTAGCCGTTACGCCGCCGCGTGGGCGGCGAACATCGCGTCGAGCTTGTCGCGGCGGATCAGCGCGGTGTAGTCGGCCACCATGTCGGGGGTCGCGACCTCGATCATCAGGCGGTTTTCCACCCAGAACTCGATCACATGGAAGAACGGCTTCTGCCCCGGCGCGCCGCGGCCGAACAACTGCGTGCGCCAGCCCTCCCGATCGCCAATGGCCTGCACGGCGGCCTGGTCGAGCGGGACGGAGAGCAGCACATGAAACGGCGTATAGGCCGGGGCGGCGGCGGTGCCAGGCACGACCTGTTCGTCGCCGGTGCCGGGTTCGAGGGTGACGGTGGCCGGATAGACCTCGATCATCGTGCCATGGTCATCGCCGCTGACCGCCATGAAGGAGTCCGCGATGCCGCCGGGGAAGGGATAGGCGGTGCCGTTCATGAGTTCGGCCAGGACCTTGGCGACGTGGTGCGGGTTTTCGGCGGCGATTGAGACATGGTGGATCATGGGGGGCTCCGGTTTTTGGTGGTGGACCATAGCGGAGTGGGTTCCGGCCGCGCAAGGAGTGTGGATCAGTGATTTACCCTGTGCATTCGCCCCGCGACCGCCCGCACCTTGCGCGGCGCCGCACGCCAGATCGCGACGGTTGAAACGCCACTGATCCCAATCCCCAGCCAGAACGCCGCCACGTAATCGCCGAGCGCGTCATGCAGCACCCCGGTCAGCCAGGGCCCCGCCGCGCCGCCGCTTAGCGCGGCGACCATGACTGACCCGAAAATGGTGCCGAAATTCCGCCCCTGGAAGATCTCCGACACGATCGCGCCCATCACCGAGGTCAGGCCATAGCCCAACACCCCCTGCACGATCACCATCAGGTAAACCAGTGCCAACGAGGGCACATGCGCCAAAGCCAGCAGCGCCAGGAAGCAGAACGCGAAGCCGGCGCAGCTGATCGCCCAGACCCACTCCCGCCCGATGCGGTCCGACAGATGCCCCAGCACAATCCCGCCGGGAATGCCGGCCAGGCTGACGAAGCCCAAGGCCCAGGCGGCGGCGGTGGCGCCAACGCCGATCTCCGTCAGGTATTTGGTTTGGTGGACCTGGACGGCGTACCAGATGTAGAGGCCGCCGAAATACGCCAGCGCCAGCCACCAGAATCGCGACGTCCGCAGCGCCCGCGCCAGGGTCCAATCCACCGCGGCCCAGTCCTGATCCACCACATTCGACGGCGGCGGCGCGGCGGAGGCATGCGGCACCGCATCGCCATCCGGCCGCAGCCCCATATCCTCCGGCCGTTTCCGCACCAGCAAATTGATCGGCGCCAGCACCACCAGCACCAGGATGCCCAGCGTCGCGCATGCAGCCCGCCAGCCCACCTGCACGATCATCGCCTGCATCCACGGCAGCAGCGTGACCGAGCCCACGCCCACCCCGGCAAAGGCGATGCCCAAGGCCAGGCCTCGCCGGCGCACGAACCAGTTCGGCAGGAACAGCGATTGCCCGGAATAGCCCAGACACACGCTGCCGCCGCCCACCAGCACCCCGATCGACAGATACAAATGCCAGGGCTGTGAGGTCAGCGGCGCCAGCAGCAGCCCGGCACCCATCAGGGCCGTCCCCAGCTCCATCACCGCGCGCGGGCCGGAGCGGTCCATCAACCGGCCGATCAGTGGACTCGAGACGGCGGCGATGATGAAGCCAAAGGAGAAGGCGCCGGCCGTGACACCCCGGCTCCAGCCGAATTCTTCCAAAATCGGCGGGAACAGGAGTGAAAACGCGGTGCGCGCATTCACCCCCACGCCAATCGTGACAAAGGTCACCGCGACGATGACCCAGCCGTAGAAGATGGGCAGGCGTTTCACCCCGCCGCCAAGGCCTGATCCAAATCGGCGATCAGGTCATCGGCGGTCTCCAACCCGATCGAGAGGCGGATCACGTCGGGGCCGGCGCCGGCGTTGACGCGCTGTTCCTCGGTCAGCTGGCGATGCGTGGTGGAGGCGGGATGCAGCACCAGGCTGCGGGTGTCGCCGATATTGGCCAGATGCGAGAACAGGCGCACGCCCTCCACCAGCTTGATCCCGGCCTCGTAACCGCCTTTGACGCCAAAGGTGAACACCGCGCCGGCGCCCTTGGGCAGGTATTTCTGCGCGAGGGTGTTGTATTTGTTGTCCTTCAGTCCCGCATACGACACCCAGGCGACGCGCGGATGGGTGGACAGGAACTCCGCCACTTTCTGCGCGTTGGCGCAATGACGCTCCATCCGCACATGCAGGGTTTCGATGCCGGTGATGGTCAGGAAGGCGTTCATCGGCGCCATCGTCGGGCCGTAGTCGCGCAAGGCCACCGCGCGGGCCTTGGTGGTGAAGGCGAAGTCGCCGAAATTCTCGTAGAAGCGCAGACCGTGATAGGCGGGCTCCGGCTCGGTCATCGACGGGAATTTGTTGTTCTGACCCCAATCGAATTTGCCGCTTTCCACCACCATGCCGCCCATGGAATTGCCATGTCCGGCGAGGAATTTGGTTGTGGAGTGCGTCACGATATCCGCGCCCCATTCAAACGGCCGGCATAGATACGGTGTCGCAAGAGTGTTGTCGACGATCAGCGGGATGCCATTGGCATGCGCGATCTTGGCGATGGCTTCGATATCCACGATCACGCCACCGGGATTGGCCAGGCTTTCAACGAAAATCGCCTTGGTCTTCTCCGTCATTGCCCGTTGGAAATTATCGGGATCGGCGGGGTTCACGAAGTGGCAGTGCCAGCCCAGCTTTTTGAACGACAGCCCGAACTGCGTCAGTGACCCGCCATAGAGGTTGGTGGATGCCAGGAACTCATCCCCCGGCTCCAGCATGGTCGCGAAGACCAGGAACTGCGCCGCATGGCCGGATGATGCCGCCACGCCGGCGCGTCCACCCTCCAGCGTGGCGACGCGTTCTTCCAGCACCGACACGGTCGGGTTGGTCAGGCGCGAATAGATATATCCGAAATTATGCAGATTAAACAACGAGGCCGCATGATCCACATCATCGAACACAAACGCCGTCGTCTGATAGATTGGCGTCGAGCGCGCGCCCGTGGTCGGATCGGGCGCCGCGCCGGCATGCACCGCCCGGGTCTCAAACCCGTAATTCACATTGGTCACCGGCAAAGGCTGCGGCTTCGAGCGCCGGTCCGTCGGCGCCTGCGCGGCTTTGTTGCGGATAATGCCGGAGTTCACGCCGCTCCAGGACAATTCACCGCCCAGACGGCCGAATTCGATCTTCGGGCAGCGGTTCATGATCACTTCGATGCCCGCGGCCTCGCCCTTCGCGGCGGCGGCGTCGTTGCGCACGCCGAGCTGCATCCAGACCACCTTGGCGCCGATGGCGATGGCATCGTCGATGATCGCATCCGCGGCGTCGGAGGCGCGGAAGACGTCGACCATGTCGATCTTCTCGGGGATGTCACGCAGGCTGGCGTAAACGGTCTCACCCAGTTGCACCTGGCCGGCGGTGCCGGGGTTCACGGGGATGACGCGGTAGCCCTTCCCCTGCAGGTATTTCATCACGAAATAGCTGGGCCGGTTCCAGTTGGAGCTGGCGCCGACCATGGCGATGGTCCGGACGGTCGAGAGGATGCGGCGCAGGGTGGCGTCGCTGTAAGGGATCGGGTCGAGCGCGGACATGTGAAGGCTCCTTCAGGCACCGGATCAGCTAATCCGGCGCCCGAAGGATGGCAAGAAGTGTCGGCTCAGGCGCCTTCGACGATCCGGATTTCCCGGTCCGCGCCGCCGGCGAGGGCGCGCAATGCTTCCTGGTAGCCGGGGCTGTCATGGGCGGCGATGGCGGCTTCGACGCTGTCGAACTCGATCAGCGTGGTGCGTTCCTTGATGCCGTTCTCATAGACGGCGGCGGCGACGCCGCGCGCCAGAAAGCGGCCACCGGCGGCCTGAATGGCAGGGCCGGCGATCTTGGCATAGGCGGCGAGCGCGTCGGGGTTGGAGATGGAGCGGTAGGCGCTGATCCAATAGGCCTTGGCCATGGGAGGGTTCCTTTAACGGGTTTGAAGTGGCTCTTCGTTACCCGGGCTACAGCCGAAGTCAATCGGCACGGGGCCGAAGTCCGAAGAACGCCGCGGCTCTGTGACTTTGTGGTGAAATTTAGCGGAATTGCGCTCGAAATTGGAATTATCCAGAGAGTTCGGATGCGCGATGGAGGTGCATTCTTAACCTGGGCCGGGGTTGTTGGAAGCGATTTATGAGCGATGCCTGTGTGCGGCAACAGACATTGCCGACCATTAATAATCGGCTTGATCCGGGCTCGAACTCTATATGGATATTGTCGTTGAACAAGCGCTTGTGCTTGAAGTCACGGGGCAATCGGGTGAAGCCTCTCTTTACACGAATTGGGGCAATGGCCGGTCCCACCCGTCATCCCCG
>CAIUPC010000304.1 GCA_903900905.1 uncultured Acetobacteraceae bacterium | reverse complement strand
GGGGTAAAACGGCACCGTTCCGGGGAGATCACCCCTCCCCCCCGCCCCCTCCCGCAAGGGGCGGGGGAGAGTCAACAATTCGGGCGCCGCGTTAACGGCGGCCTTGATGGTGGCCCATGGTCCTCCCCCTCCCCTTGCGGGAGGGGGGCGGGGGGCGGGGTAAAACGGCACCGTTCCGGGGAGATCACCCCTCCCCCCCGCCCCCTCCCGCAAGGGGCGGGGGAGAGTCAACAATTCGGGCGCCGCGTTAACGGTTTCTTAATCCTTAGCTGTCATGCTGCGCCTGGTGCCGCATGCTGTTTCATTCGCAACCCTTCATTCTGGTCTTTCTGCCACTCTGCCTGACCGGGCTCGCCCTGGTGGGGCGATGGTTCGGCGCGGCCTGGGCGCTGGCCTGGCTGGTGGGGGCGAGCCTGCTGTTTCACGCCTGGGGCAACCAAGCCCATACGCTGCTGATGCTGGGATCGATCGCCGGCAATCACGCGATCGGGCGGCGCATCCACCGCCTGGCGCAGGTGGGGCAGGCTACCCGCGCGCGAAGCTGGTTCCGCATCGGCCTGGCCGGGAACCTGCTCCTGCTGGTCTGGTTCAAATATGCCGACTTCCTGCGCGGCATCGTCGCACCCGGCCTGCCCGCGCTGGAGATCGCGCTGCCGCTGGCGATCAGCTTCTTCACCTTCCAGCAGATCATGTTTTTGGCCGATTGCCGCGATCCGTCGGCACCGCTTCCCCGGCTGCTGCCCTACACCGCTTTCGTCGCGTTCTTTCCGCACCTCATCGCCGGCCCGCTGGTGCGGCCGCGGGCGATCGTGCCGCAATTGGCGCGGACCAACCTGTCCCGCCTGACCGCCGCTAATCTGGAGGCCGGGATGATCTTGTTCCTCCTCGGCCTCGGGAAAAAGCTGGTGCTGGCCGATATGTTCGGGGGTTTCGCCGATACCGGTTTCGCAGCGGCGGAGCATGGCGCGGCGCTGACCCTGCTGGAGGCATGGGCCGCGACCCTGTCCTATGCGCTGCAGATCTACTTCGATTTCTCCGCCTATTCCGATATGGCGACGGGGCTGGCGCGCATGGTCGGGGTGCATTTCCCGCTGAATTTCGACAGCCCCTATCAGGCCCGGACCATCACCGATTTCTGGCGGCGCTGGCACATCACGCTGGGGCTGTTCCTGCGGGAGCATGTTTACATCCCCCTCGGCGGCAACCGGGCGGGGCTGGCGCGGCAGCTGGCGGCGCTGCTGCTGACCATGCTGCTGGCCGGGCTGTGGCACGGCGCCGGCTGGCGCTTCGTGCTGTGGGGCGGGATGCATGGGGTGATGCTGGCGGGGCACCTGCTGTACCGGCGGCGCGCCGGCCCCATGCCGGGAAGGATGGCGCAAACGCTGACCCTGTTCGGCGTGGTGCTGGCCTGGGTGCCATTCCGCGCCCCGGACCTGCCGGCCGCCTGGGCGATGACGCGCGGGCTGCTGGGCCTGAACGGCTGCGCGATCCCGGCCATGATCGTCTCCGCCTTCCCGCCGCTGCGCCACATCGCCAGCGCCGTGCCCGTCCTCCCCGCGCTCGGCGATGCCCGCACGCTGGCCCTACCGGAGGTGCTGTCCTGCCTGCTGCTGGGCTGGCTGATCGTCCTGGTCATGCCCCACGCGCAGGCCCTGTCCGAACGCGCCAAGGCGATCGCTTTGACGGCCGGCTTCGCGTTGACCGTGCAGGCCCTTTTCTTCGCGCCGGAGGTCGCCCCATTCCTGTATTTCCGCTTCTGATGCGCCGGTTACTGCTGCCCTGCGCCATGTCGCTGCTGCTCTACGCCATCACCTTCGGGCTGCTGCTCGATCGGCCGCTGTCGCTGGGCGTACCGCAGGCGCAGATCGAGGCCAAGCTGCTGCGCGGGGCCGCGATCGAGGGGCGCAAACTGGTGATCATCGCCGGCTCCTCCGGCCCCTATTCGCATCGCTGCGAAACGATCGAGGCCCTGCTCACTTTGCCCTGCGTCAACGCCGGCATCGCGGTGGGCTTCAGCCTGGACTATCTGTTCGCCCGCTGGCAGCCACTGCTGCATCCCGGCGACGTCGTCTATTTACCGCTGGAGGAGGCCCAGTACACCCGCGGCCGTCTCGCCAACCAGCTCGGCCCCGACGCCGCGATCATGGCCCGGCATGACCGCGCCACCCTCGCCGCACTGCCACCCGCCCGCTGGATCGCCGCCGTCTTCGTCTTTGATCTGCGGGCGGCAGTCATGAGCGTGATCGAAACCGCCCTGGTCGCGGCCGGATTTCACGACCCGCGCGAGGAGGCAACCGGCGCAACCAATGCCTGGGGCGACCACATCGATCATACGGCGGCGCGGGGCACGGCAAACCGCGGCATCCTGGCAGCGCTTACCCCCCACCACGCGACCCCGGCCGGAATCGCGGGCGGCGACGGTCAGCGCATCGTCAGCGGCTTCATCGACTGGGCCCGCGCGCATGAGGTCACGGTCCTGGGCGCCCCCCCGATCGGGTTCCAGGACTCGCCCGTCCCAGCGGAGACACTGGCTGCGATCCGGGCCGTGTACGACCGCCCGGGCGCCGGGTTTCTGAGCCTGCCGAACGATGGCCGCTATGCGCGTTCGGCCTTCTTCGACACGCCGGAACACCTGCACGAAGCCGGGCAGATCGCCCATTCCCGCCTGGTCGCGACCCAGCTTTATTGCGGTGCCAGGATCGGTGCCGCGCCGATCATGTCGCAGCGCTGCTGATGCTTGGCTTCGCAGCGCCCACGCGCGAGATCGCGGGCCTCCAGCTCCGACTGGCCACAGGCAACATTGCAGACCGACAGATCACCTTTTTTCCAACAGGCGACCCCGATATGACTGGCCAGATCGGACGCGCAGCGGGAGGTGTTTTCCGCGGTCGCGCGCAGCTCCGGTTGTTCGACAAAGGTGCGGGCCATGTCGGCGAAGACGCAGGTCCTGAATTCGGCCGCCCGGGCAAGGCAGATATCCAACGCCCGCGCCGCCATCCGGGGCGGCACCCGAACCGGACAGGGCATCGACCGGGCGCTGGGTTTGTCATTCTCATTGGGCTCGACCTGCATGCGCGACATATAGAAATCGGACGTCGCCGTGTCGGTCAGAAACCAGGCCAGCGTGCAGAGGCGTGGCTTTTTGCTATCGACCACGACCTCCGGCGGTTGTTCGCCGGCACCGAATTGCAGCGCCGCGCCGCGTGCCGCCGGGCTCGCCAGCACACCCCAACACATCAGCAAGGCCAGCCACCGCCGCACGCTAGCGCACACGGGGTTGCCAACGGACGGTTGTCAGCGAGCCGGAGGCGGGATCGGTCACATCGACGATTTCGGTTTCACCGGCACGATAATGCACGCTCTGTGCGATGTTCCAATCGATGGCCACGAAGCGGCGGAAGATTTCGCTGGCGGCCCCCCCCGGATTTGGGCAGCCGGGGTCCGGCACCAGGCGGAATGACAGGCGGAACAATCCGCGCGGCTGGAACAGGAATACGACATAGCTATTGCGGCCGGTACAGGCGGTGATGTCCCCCCGCAGGCCGCTCAGCCCGTCCAGGCGCGCCCAGAAGTAGCGAACTTCAGCGATAAACTCCGCCGCCGGCGGCAAAACCGTCCAGTTGATCCCGGCGACCGGTGACGGCAAGCGGGCGTTCACTTCCTCCGGTTTCATGCCGAAGACCATGCCACCACTGACCAGGCCGAAGTTGGTGACGGTCTGGCCCAGTGACGGTTTGGTCAGGGACATGCTGTTGTCCCAGGTCATTGGCGGTGCGATCAGGATCGGGATCGACTGCTGGCCGGTCTGGCCCAGCGCGGATGCCGAAACACAACAACCGGCCAATGACCCCAGCAACAGCTGGCGTATCGTCCGGTTTTGACGTTTGGACGCGGCCACGCCGGCCATCATCGATGTTCCCCATTCAGGTCAGGATCGCTGGAACGGGTATATAGGGTCGCCACCCCCGCAACGTCGAGGTGGCGGAGCCGATTTCGTGGGGCGATCGGGTGAAGCCTCTCAGTGCCCGGATTGAAGCAATGGCCGGCCCCACGCGTCATCCCCGGGCTTGTCCCGGGGACCAATCGC
>CAIUPC010000303.1 GCA_903900905.1 uncultured Acetobacteraceae bacterium | reverse complement strand
GTATTCCCGCGCCGAGTTCAACGCCAATGCCGGGATCGTTGTCGGCATTGGGCCGGAGGATTACCCGGGCGATGTGCTGGCCGGGATCGCGTTTCAGCAGGAGTGGGAGCGGAAGGCGTTTGTCCTGGGTGGGGGTGGGTACGCCGCACCGGGGCAGAGGGTTGGGGATTTCCTGGCCGGGCGGGCGTCGGTGGGTTTTGGGTCGGTCGTACCGTCCTATAAGCCGGGCGTGGTTCCGACGGATCTGTCCCGGAGCCTGCCGGACTATGCGATCGCGGCGATCCGGGAGGCTTTGCCGGTGTTCGCCCGCCAGATTCCGGGATTCGCGATGGATGAGGCGGTGTTGACGGGGGTGGAGACGCGGACCTCGGCGCCGGTTCGGATTACGCGGGGGCGGGGGTTTGAGAGTTTGAACACCCACGGGCTGTTCCCGGCGGGGGAGGGGGCTGGTTACGCAGGGGGGATTCTGTCGGCGGGGGTGGATGGGATCCGGGTGGCGGAGGCTGTGGGGGTGATGCTGGCGGGGTGAAGCGACAGTTGCGGTTACCCGTGGAAACGCCCTGCCGGTTGCTCGGTCGTTGCCAGACAATAGGGTTACCCGTGACACGCACGAAACGCCCTGCAATGCTCACGCGCTCATGACCGGCACGCCGGCTCCGATACAAGCCGGTGTCCAAACCCGTTTGTAGTATACTGAGCCAATCACAAACGGGTTTCGGTTCCGCCGTGCACCGTGGTCGTGCCCGGGGATGCCGCGCTGGATGCCGATGCAAGCTGATACGGGGTTAAAATGGGCTGTCCCCTCATGGCATCGTTCAGCCTCGGTTCTTACCATGCCGGCAGGCTTTGTTCCAGCCTGGTTGATCAGGTTCAGTGCGTGTTGACGGAGCAAGAGAGTACAGAATAACGTGATCGGGCGGTGGGGTTTTAATGTTGCTTTATCTATGAATCGATATATAGTTTTCGCGCATTTGAAAGGGTAGCGGAATGGGAAGCGGATGGATCGTCGGCAGTGATGAAGATCTCTCGGAGCGCCGTTTCCGCATTCTATGGGATCTTATGCTGACATTGCCTAACAGTGTTACCGAGCTTAAGTCGAATGACAAAACCACCGCGGACCAGTTCAAGAAATGGACAGGCTTTACACAGGCATCTCTGGAAAAGGCCTGGGAAGGGGACGGTTTCATCAAAGGCGAGAAGGGCTGGGTGCGACTGAGCGGCAAAGCTACCACCACATCCTGTGAGGGGCTTATTCTCGAGATCTTCAACAGAATCGAGAAATATGGATTTGGCAAGCGGAAGGGAGGCGCTACGGCATTCAACCTCGCCAATGTGGATCGTCAGTCGGGAAGGGAACGGCAGGCGCCCGTCGGTTGGCACTGGTATCGGGACGCGGGACCAACCGATGCCCCCAAACCTGGAGATTTGTACCAGATCGGCGCCCTGATCGGGGAGAAGCAGTGGTCGCTAAAGCATGTCGGCATGGTGGCGCGATGGGAGCCAAATGGCGGCAACCCCCTATGGGAGACGGTCGAGGCCGGCCAAGGCGGCCCGGGCAGTGGCTACGACATGATGAAGCGGAAAGCATCGCGTCTGGTCTTCCCCATTAGCGCCAAGGATCCCAAAACTACCCTGATGGGGTGGCTTAATATCGATGAACATTTTGGCTAAGCGCCCTGGCCAGCATCGGGCCGGAGAATTACCCAGGCGCTGTGCTGGCGGGGTGAAGCGATAGTTGCGGTTACCCGTAGAAACGCTCAAACTCTTGCTCGTTTGGTGCAAGTCAATGGGGATGCGCGTGAAACGAACGAAACGCCACACCATGGTCATAGGCTCATGACCGACACACCGGTGCCGATACCCGTCGTTGTTGGCGTGACCGGGCACCGCGCGATCGACCCTGGGTCCATCGCGGCTGTGTCCAAAGCCGTTCGTGACATCCTGAGCCAATTGAAAATTGAGTTCGGCTGCGCACTCCACGTATTGACCGCCCTGGCCGAGGGAGCGGATCAACTCGTTGCCGAAATCGCAGAGGAACTTTGCATTTCCGTCATCGCGGTTCTGCCGATGCCATTGGGCCTCTACAGGACGCGGATAGCATCAGCC
Organism: uncultured Acetobacteraceae bacterium; assembly: GCA_903900905.1. Lineage (GTDB taxonomy): Bacteria > Pseudomonadota > Alphaproteobacteria > Acetobacterales > Acetobacteraceae > Rhodopila. Next base: position 3,254 of record CAIUPC010000303.1, on the reverse strand, counting down.
CATTTGGACAAATTCGACCAGTATTGGGGGCGTGCCCCCCTGAAACTGGAACTGCCGCTGGTCGTCGGGTCGGGCAACACCATGAACCCCGATTTCGATACGCTGCATTATGAGCAACTCGGCGCCTTTATCGCCCGCCGATCGCATATATTGCTGGCCCTTTGGGAAGGGCCGGAGCGCGCCGATACCACGGCCTTGCCGGTTCAGCCCGGCGGCACGGCTGACGTATTGCGGATGCGATTCGACGTTCAGCGGGTACTGCCGGTCCATCACCGCAGCAAACTGTTCGAACGCGCGGGTTCGCCGCTCGATGCGCCGCATGCCGACCCGGTGTTGCAGATCGTGACCCCGCGCGACCATACCGGCCGGCAACCACCCGCTTTCGCCGGCTGGACCCCACCGGCGGGGGCTTGTTTCGTGCTGACTGATTGGTCAGGGATGGGACGCACCCAACTCGCCAGCCCGTCCGAGTTCGCAGAGACGATCAACGGGCGGGCCCAAAACGCTTTCAAACAAATCAAAATCGCGAACGAGCATATCACACGCCTGCCGGTCACCGATCAGAATACATTCAGCAAGCAGCTGTCTTATTTGAATACCGGCGGCTTGCATGACATCGAAGGCACGCCTCTGGCTCATTTGAAAGCGCTGCAAGCCGGTGTCGATACCTGCGCTGCTGGCTTTCAACGGCGGCTGCTGGGATATTTCGGCGGCAAGCCGCCTTGGGAGGTTGTGAAGCTGACCCTCAGAAGCTGGGTGACGCCGGGGCCCAAGGCGCGGCCGGGCATGTTATTCGCCTTTACCGCCGGTGTGCCCCTGGCGGTGCTTTTGTTCGAGTTGAACGCGGTCGGACATCCCCATGCAGAATGGAAACAGGCCGCGCTTTTGATGGCCTATCTGCTGCTGTTCGGGGGCATGCTCTATTGGCACCAGCGCTCCGAACACCACGAATGCCAGAGCCATTTCCAGGACTATCGCGCATTGGCGGAAGCGTTACGGGTGCAGCTGTTCTGGGCCGCGGCAGGCCTCCCGATCGCGGCATCGGATAATTATCTGCGCAAACAAGCCGGAGAGCTCGGCTGGATTGAATTCGCCTTACGCGGCCCGGCGCTTTGGGGCACCGCCCTCGCTTTACGAAACCCGTCGCCATCACGAAACATTGTGATCACCGGCTGGCTCGCCGATCAACGAAAATACTTCATCGGAGCCGATCGGCGGTCCGGCCGGGCGGTGGAGGAACAACGCGCGGCCAACCGCCTGAAAGACGCGGCGAACGGATTGTTCCAGCTAGGCCTGGCGATCGTCGTCGTGTTGTTGCTCAGCTTGCTGCCGCATTTCCTGAAAGAGTGGCATTTCCATTGGGAATTTTGTGTCCTGGATTGGCTCGATTGGATCCACCGCACCACTATCGTCCATAAATCGCTCGACATCGGCGCAGCCCTGCTGTTCGCGATTGCGGCCGCTCTGGCGGTGTCCAAGAACCTGCGCGCCTATGACGCCCATGCGCATAATTATCAGCAGATGGGCAATATCTTCGACCGTGCGATGACGGTGGCGTCCGGCATCCCCGTACCCGGTGATGCCCGCCACGTGGCGGAGCACGACTCCGAATTTAAGCAGTTAATTCATGAACTCGGTCGCGAAGCCTTGTCGGAAAACGCGGAATGGCTGATGGATCACCGAGATCGGCAGGTTGAACCTGGCCCCTGAGGGGCCAAATACGCGGGGATAGGAGGACCGATGATGTCCCAAGATGATTTGGTCGCCGCCGCGATCCACGAAACCTGGCGTGCCCTCGCGGCCGAACAGGGTTGGTCGATGCAAGCGCATCTCGACCAGCCCTACGACGCTCTGGCCGAAGCCAACAAAGACGACAACCGCGCCGCCGCCCGCCGTATGGCAGCCGTTCTCGCCACCGCGGGGCTGGCCCTGGCGCCCGCCGAAACCGGGGAAGCAGCCCCGGCGGACGCGCTCGAAGCCAATATGGAAACCCTCGCCGAGGCCGAACACAACGGCTGGATGGCACACCGCGCCGCCACTGGCTGGTCCTACGGCACCCCGCGCGATGACGCGGCCAAGCGACACCCCGCTATGGTCCCCTACGCCGACCTCCCGGAAAAAGAGAAAGACAAAGACCGCAACAATATCCGCCACTACCCGGCATTTGCCGCCCGAGCCGGGCTGCGTATAACCCGGGCATGACCGAATCAGATCCGCTCGACGCTTTCCGCATCGCCGACACGGCGCGCTTCATCGTCCATTGCCCCATCCGCTATGACGACCTGGACCCGAACCGGCACGTCAACCACGCGCGATACCTCGGTTATCTCGAGGAATGCCGTCTCGCGCTCCGCCGCCAATTGAACACCGATCTCGCCCTCCCGGAATCACTCGGCTGGGCCGTTGGCGCGTTATCGATCCAATATCGCCGCGCCTTGCTCTACCCCGCCATCGCTCGGGTCGAGGCGCAGCCGATCTCTGTCGGCCGCACGTCATTCTCGTTGGGCTATGGGGTGTTCGACGACCAGGGCTGCGCCGCCGTCGCCTCCACCCGCAGCGTCTGCCTCGACGAAACCGGTCGCCCGACCCCGCTGCCGGTTCGGCTGGCGGAGTGGCTGCGGGCGCGGCTGGCCGGCTAAACCGCGTCCTCCAAAATATCGGTAATCGCCCGTTCCAGATGCCGGAGCGTATTGCACACCGTCACCAGATTGCAGAACGGCGCATAGCGGTACATATCCGAATCCCCGGTCCCCCAGGCGGATTTATATTCCGGGTTCAGCCAGATAATCCGCTTCGCCCGTTGCGACATGCGCGCCACGATATCCGTCCGCGGATCGGTGCGGTTGCCGCGCGCGTCACCCAAAATGATGATGGTCGTCTTATTGGTGACGTGCTGCATCCAGCCATCCTCAAAATCAGCAAACGAATTGCCGAAATTCGAGGACCCAAAACCGATGGTCTCCATGATCTTGGTAATGGCCTGTTCGACCGGCTCTTTGGCCAGGATATCGCTGACCTCAATCAGCGAACCCGCGAAAGCGAAGGACCGGATATCCGACAAAGCCTCGTTCAGCGCGTAAAGAAACATCAGCAGAAACTGCGACATCGCGGCGACTGAGCCGGACACATCGCAGAGCACCATCACCCGCGGCTTCTCGATGCGCTTTTGCTTCCAGACCGTGATGAACGGAATGCCGCCCCAGCCCATGTTGCGGCGCATGGTGCGGCGGATGTCCAACTGCCCGCGCAGCCGG
>CAIUPC010000302.1 GCA_903900905.1 uncultured Acetobacteraceae bacterium | reverse complement strand
TCCGGGCCACCTATCGCGGCACGGTGCGGTGGGGTTGGCCCGGACAAGCCGGGCCATGACGATATAGAGCAGAACGCGCGAAAATCGTTTCCGCGATCTGTGAATCCGGTAGGGTCAAGCCCGAGCATGACGAAAGTGCAGCAGCGCTGGCGCCAAATCATTAAACCGGACAGCAGTGGGATCAGTGCTGCCCCAGATACGCCGCCCGCACCGCCGGATCGTCTTTCAGCGACGCCGCCGAACCAGAGGCGGAAACCCGCCCATTCTCCAGCACATAGCCGTAATCAGCGACATCGAGCGCGGCCAAAGCGAACTGCTCGACCAGCAGCATCGTCACCCGTTCCTGCTTCAGCCGCGCGATGATGCTGAACACTTCCTCAACCAGTCGCGGCGCCAGTCCCATAGAGGGTTCGTCGAGCAGCAGCACCTTCGGGCTCAGCATCAGCGCCCGCGCCATCGCCAGCATCTGCTGCTCCCCGCCCGACAAGGTGCCGGCCAACTGTGCCCGCCGCTCCGCCAGCCGGGGAAACAGGCCGTACATCCGGTCCATATCCGCCGCGATATCGCCCTTCGCGCGCCCGCCGGTGGCCCGGGTGAACGCGCCCAGCAGGATGTTGTCCGCGACCGGCAGGGTGGCGAACACGCGCCGCCCTTCCGGCGAATGCGCCATGCCGCGGCGCGCGATATCGTGTGTCGGCAGGCCCGCGATATCGGCCCCATCCATGCGGATCGTGCCGCTTTGCGGCGCGATCATCCCCGACAGCGCCCGCAGCGTCGTGGTCTTGCCGGCCCCATTGCTGCCAATCAGGGTGACCAGCGTGCCTTCCGGCACCTCCAGTGACACCTCATGCAGCACCTGCACCTTGCCATAACCGGCGACGAGATTCTCGACCTTGAGCATATCCGCCTCCCTCAGGCCGCTTCGGCGTGGCTGCCGCCGAGATAGGCGGCGATGACCTTCGGATCCGCCTGCACCTCGGCCGGGCGGCCCCCGGCGATTTTCTGGCCAAAATCGAGCACCGTGATCGTATCCGACAGCGACATAACCACATCCATATGATGCTCGATCAGCACCACCGTGATGCCGTGATCGCGGATTTTGCGGATGATCTCGATCAGTTCAACGATGTCGGGCGCCGTCAGACCCGCCGCTGGCTCATCCAGCAGCAGCAGTTTCGGGTCCAGCGCCAGAGCGCGGGCGATCTCCAGCAGCCGTTGCTTGCCGTAGGGCAGGTTGCGGGCCTGCTCATTGGCCAGGGATTCCAGCCCGACGAAACGCAGCAGGCTGGCAGCCCGCACCCGCGCCGCCGCTTCCTCCCGCCGTGCCCGGCCGGTGCGCAGCACGATATCGCCCACAGCGCCGGTATAGGTGTGATTGAGGCCGACGAGGATGTTTTCCAGCAGCGTCAGCTCAACGAACAGCTGCACGTTCTGGAATGTACGGGCAATGCCGATCCCCGCGATCTCGGCGGAGAGCTTGCCGGCGATGGAGGTGCCGGCGAAGGCGATGGACCCGGCGGTCGGGATATAAATGCCCGTCAGCACATTCATCATCGTGCTCTTGCCGGAGCCATTGGGGCCGATCAGACCATGGATGGTGCCGGGCATGACGCGCAGATCGACCTGATCCAGCGCCCGCAGGCCGCCGAATTGCATGATGACCTGCTGCACGTTCAGCAGCGGCTCACCCGCCTTGACCGCCACCGGCGCGGCGGACCAAACATGCGCGTCGTCGCCATGTTCGGCCATCGGCGCCGGCGCGGCCGACAAGGCCGGAACCAGCTGGCGCACGAAGCCCCAGATACCGTCGGGCAGGTAATAGACCACGAACAGGATCATCAATCCGTAGACGGTCAGTTTGTAGTCGGTGATTTTTTGTAACATCATCGAGAACGCGAAAAACCCGCAACACAGCACGACGGGGATGGCGGTCCGCAGCCGCTCCTCCGGCTTGCGGGCCATGACGATGCCGCCGACAACGACCGCGATGGCGGCGATGCCGCCCGCGACGATGCGGAACTGGCCGATATCGGCCAGCAGATTGGGCAGATAGACCACGATCGCCGCCCCCAGGATCGGCCCGACGCGGGACTTGCGCCCGCCCATGGTCACCGCCAGCAGGAACTGCACCGACAGCTCAAAGCTGAAGTTATTGGGCGCGATATATTGTTCCGAATAGGCGAACAGCGCCCCCGCGAAGCCGGCGAACCCGGCGCTGAGCACGAAGGCCAGCACCTTGTGCTTATAGACGCTGACCGCCATGCAGTCGGACGCGATCGGGCTGTCGCGCAAAGCCTCAAACGCGCGGCCATAGCGGGAGGACAGCAGCCGGTTGATCACCACCAGCACCGCGACCAGCGCCAGCGCGACCAGGTAGTAGAACTCGATATCACGCATACGGGCGGCGGACATATCCAGCAGCGGGATCGCCTCCCCCCAGCCGCGCAGATCAATGAACAGCGGCTTCTTCAACGAAATGCCGAGCGGCCCGTTGGTCAGGAACGTCATCTCATTGATCAGGATGGCGATAATGGTGCCAAAGGCCAGCGTTACCATCGCGAGGTACGGCCCCGTCACCCGCAGCGCCGGCAGCGCCAGCAGCGCCCCGAAGCCCATGGTAATCACCACCGCGATCGGGATCGCCGGCAGCAGGCCGATGCCCAGCTGGAAAGCCAGCACGCCCACCGTGTAGGCGCCGATACCGAACAAGGCGGCGTGGCCGAGCGAGACCTCCCCCGTGTAGCCGAACACGATATCCAACCCGACGGTCACCATCGAGAAGATCGCGATCACCACGACCAGATGGAGATAGTACGGGCTGGTAAAGACAAAGGGGAATACCAGCAGGGCCAGCAGCCCGGCGATTTTGGCCAGATTGGTGGTGGTCATGGCCCTCAGACCTTCTTGATCGTGGCAACGCCGAACAGGCCCGAGGGCTTGAACGACAGCACCAGCAACAGCAGCACCAGGCCCGGCACGTCCTTATAGCCGGTGGAGACATAGTAGCCGGTCATCGTCTCAGTGATCCCCAGGATCAGCCCGCCGACAACCACGCCCATCCCGCTGGACAGACCGCCGATAATGGCCACCGCGAAGGCTTTCAGCCCCAGCGCCCCGCCCATGCTGGCCCCGGTCAGCGTCACCGGCGCCACCAGCACGCCCGCGAAAGCCGCCGTCATCGACGACAATGAATAGGAAAACGTAATCACCAGGGAGGTATTGATCCCCATCAACCCCGCCGCATCGCGGTCATTGGCCGTCGCCACCACCGCCTTGCCGTAGATCGAACGCCGGTTGAAGAACTCCACCGCCAGCATCAGCGCGAGGGCCCCGACGACAATCGCGATCTCCATCGGCAGAACATTCACACCCATGAAGCCGATGGGCGCTTCGGGAAGCGGTGACGGAAACTTCAACGCGTCGCGGCCCCAGATGTTCTCCGCCAGGTTCTTGAAGATGATGCCGAGCGCGATGGTCGCCATGATCCAGCCGGATTCAGACTTCGTCTTGAGCGCCTGCCGCACCCCCAACCGCTCCACCACCGCGCCCTGCACCATCCCAAACGCCAGCACGATCGGCAGCATGATCCAGTAGCCGGTGATGGTGACCACGGTCAGACCGACCAGAGACCCCAGCATCAGCGCCTCCCCCTGCCCGAAATTCAGGGTCTTGGAGGTGGCGAAGGTGAGCTGGTAGCCGAAGGCGATAACCCCATAGATCATCCCGACGGCGATACCGCTGACGATCAGCTGGGCGAGGATTTGCATGGCTGGGCTTTCGGGGTGGGGTTACGACGGTCGATGGGATCACCGCCCGGTTTCCGTCATCCGGGCGTCGTCCCTCCCTCCGGCAGCTCGCTTCTCCGTCATCCCACCTCGCCGCCATCCCCCTTCTCCGTCATCCTCCTTCTCCGTCATCCCCGGGCTTGTCCCGGGGACCAATCGCGGCAGAGGCGGAAACCTTGGTCCCCGGGACAAGCCCGGGGATGACGCGGGTGGAAAATGATGACGGCGGGCACGACATCGAGGGTGGAAACGATGACCGGCGGGAAACGCTGACGGGTCAGGTGAAGACGGCGAGTAGCAGGCCGGAAGCCTCAGTTCTTCTGCTTCACCCGCACGGCCTTATCGCCCTCGATATCCTCCGGATGCGCGATCACCACGCGCCCGCCCTGCACAACGCCGAACACCGGGATATTAGCGGTAATGGCCTCATGATCGGCCGCGGAGAACGGATGGTCATACACTGTCACCACGCCATCGACCTTGGTCTGCAGGTCTTCCAGCGCCGCGCGCACCTTACGGCCCTCGGTGGATTTCGCCTGTTCGATCGCGGCCTTCAGCAGATACACGCTGTCATAACCCTGCGCCGCCGAGACCGGGGACGGGATGCGATCCACCTTGTAGGCCGCCTGATACGCCTCGATGAAAGCCTTGCGCTTCGGTGTATTGGGGATCTGGATGAAGGTTTCCGGCATCATCGCGCCGTCGCCATTGGCACCGGCATTGTCGATGAAGGTCGCCATCGACAGCGTCCAGCTGCCGATCATCGGCAGCTTCCAGCCCAGTTTCGCCATGCCGTTGGCGACCTGCGCCAGTTCCGGCCCGATGCCATAGGTCAGGATCACATCGGCATTGGCCTGCTTCGCCCGCAGCAGCTGGGAGGTCATATCGGTATCACCGATATTGAACTTCTCCTCCGCCACCGTCTTCACGCCCTTGGCTTCCAGCGCCTTCACCAAATCGGCCCGGCCCAGCTGGCCGTAATTGGTGCTGTCGGCCAGAATCGCCGGCGCCTTGAAACCGCGGCGGACGATCGCTTCTTCGACGATCATCGCCGACTGAATGGCGTCATTGGCGGAGGTGCGGAAGATGTAATTCGCCTTGTGATCCGGCGGCAGGAACTGCTTCGAGACCACCGAACCGGTGGCAACGTTGTTGATCACCGGAATCTCAGCTTCCTGATAGAAGCGCTGCGCCGCGAGAGCGACACCGGTGTTGATGAAGCCCAGCGTCGCGGCGACCTGTTCTTTGTTGATCAGTTCCTGCGCCACCTGCACGCCGATTTCGTTGCGCGCTTCGTCGTCGCGCTCGACGACCGCGATCTGGCGGCCCATGACGCCGCCGGCCTTGTTGATCTCGGCGACCGCCAGCTTGGCGCCATCGCGCATCGACACGCCCATGGACGCGGAACCGCCGGTGAACGGACCGGACAGGCCGATCTTGATGTCTTCGGCCAGGGCGGCGCCGGTGAGGACGGTGCTGGCCAGCAGCGCCGCGAGCAAGGATTTGTACATGCGATTTTTCCCGGATTTTCGGGGCGTATAGCGCCCTCGGTTCAAGTGGCGCGGCCAATGCGGCAAGTCGCCGAATTAAGCAAGCTAAGATTTCTATACACGAACGCGGATTAATTACGCCGGGCGATGACGATCCGGTTTGTATTAGTGCCGCCCTTGTTATTGCCCACGCCCCAGCAATTCGCCGTCTTGGTGAATTCCTGCTGGTTCACCATCACGCCCAGGACTTCAAACGGCAATCCGGCAATGGCGGCAATGACATTGCGCTCCAACAGCACCTTGCCGCCGCGCACTTCGCCGACTTCAAAACACACGAACCCGCCAGGACGCACGACCCGGGCGAGTTCCAGGAAGGTGTCGCGCACAAACCCCTCCCACGCCGTGGCATCGCGATGGCGGGCGATCTTCACCGATCCCGGCGCGATGCCGGCGAACCAGCAACGCAGCCAGTTATCGCCCTCGTAGTCGACGATATCGAGGAACGGGGGTGAGGTAACAACGAGATCCACCGCCGCATCCGCCAAAGCCGGGGTGGCGGTGGCCGAACCGGTCAGCAGCAGTGGCGGCAGGTTCGGCGGCGGCACGCCGTCGGTCAGCAGGGACTTGGTCTTCTTCAGAATCAACCGGGCGACATCGCGCGGCGGCGGCGTCTGATCGCGCGCGGCGTTGATCTTGCGCTGCGCCGCGATGGAAGCGGCTTGATTGGGCGGCAGCGTATAGACCGAGAAAAATCCCGGCGAGTGCCCGGTCAGCCGGTTCAGCGCCACCATCCGGATCCAGGCATCCACCGCGTCCAGCGTGCCGGCGGCATCGCGTTCCAGCAACCAGTGCCGCAGCCCCCGCAGGCGCCGCAGCGTCTCCGGATGGTAAAAGACAGCCAGGTCCGGCTCATCCGCCGCTGGCGTATCCTCGCCTGGAATCGCCTCCAGCCGATCGCGCAGGGCCTCCAGCCGCGGCGGCGTGAGGCGCGGGCCAACCAGCATGGCACTCAGCGGGTTGATGTCATTGGCGACCGGGCGGCGGCGCATCAACCCCGCTTGCAACGCGGTGGTGCCCCTTCCGGAGAAGGGGTCATAGACCGTATCGCCTGGCGCGGTGAGGCGTTCGATCAGAAACGCCGGCAACTGCGCCTTGAAGCAGGCCCGGTAGCTGATCTCGTGCAGGCTGTGCGCCTGGCGCTGGCCAGCGGTCCAGTATTCGTTAACGAAATACGTAAGACCCGCATCCTGAAAGCACACGGTCGGCGCGCCGGCCAGGCTGAACCGCAGGAGTTGATCCAGGAACGGGCTGTCAGGCCGCTGCATCGCCGATTACCGCAGGAACGGATTGCCTTCCCGCTCCGCCCCGATGCTCGATCCCGGGCCATGGCCGCACAGGAACGAGAAATCATCCCCCAGCGGCAGCAGCTTGGTCTTGATCGCATCGATCAGCGCCGCGTGGTCGCCATAGGGAAAATCCGTGCGCCCCACTGAGCCCTGGAACAGCACATCGCCCACCAGGGCAAACCGTGCGGCATGGTTCACGAACACCACATGGCCGGGCGTGTGGCCGGGGCAATGCAGCACGTCAAAGCGGTGCTCGCCCAGCATCACATGCTCGCCCTCAGTCAGCCAGCGATCGGGCGATGCATTCTGCGCCTCAAACCCATAGCCCGCCGCCTGCGCCGCGATTCCGTCCAACAGGAACTTGTCGCGGATATCCGGCCCCTCGATCGGCACCGACAGGGCCTGCGCCAGGCCCGCCGCGCCGCCGGCATGATCCAAATGCCCATGCGTCAGCAGAATGCGTTCGACCGTCACGCCGCATTGCTCGATCGCCGCCAGGATGCGGTCCACATCCCCGCCGGGATCAACCACGACGGCGCGCTTGGTCTCTTCATCCCACAAAATGGCGCAGTTCTGCTGGAACGGCGTAACCGGCACGATGGCGCCGCGAAGCTGAGGCATGGAGAGACCGATCCTGGGCGATGACGCGTTAATGCAGCCGCGGCGACTTCAGAAAGCTGGTGCGATCGGCCGAACGCATGCTGACGCGCCTGGCGTCGCCATCCCGCTCGATCCGCAGCCGCACTTCAGCCCCGGCGCTGCCGGACGACCAAACGCGGCGCCAGAGGCCGGCGAGGTCAGGGATTTCCTCATCATTCACCGTCAGGATCTTGTCGCCTGGGCGCAGGCCCGCCTGCTCCGCCGGGCCGTTATCCGTCGTGCCGCCGACCACGATCGAGGTGCCGGATTCCGTCGCATACATGCCCAGCCAGGGCCGCGCCGGCCGGTTCACCCGCCCATAGGTCAGCAGGTCCGACAGAATCGGCGACAGCAGGCCAATCGGCACCACCATGTTCATGTCCAGACGGCGGCCCTTGGCGTCCCCCTGCTGCAGGATCAACGAGCCGATTCCCATCAGCCTGCCATCCGTGCCAATCAGGCCGCAGCCACCCCAGAACGGGTGAGCCGGGGCGATGAACAGCGCGTCGTCCAGCGCGTATTCCCAATAGCCGGCGAATTCCTGGCGCCCGACCAGCCGGGTTTCAACAGCGTGGTGACGCCCGCCACCGGCGGCCATGACCGCCTGATCGCCGACTTTCAAACTATCGGAGTCGCCGATATCGAGATGCGGGATATCGAGCTTGCCCAGCGCCTGGACCAGGCCGAATCCGGTCTCCTGATCGAACGCCAGCGCGTGACCGGGCACGACCTGCCCGTCATTGGTGGTGATCCAGACCGTTTCCGCTTCCGTGATCAGATAGCCGATGGTGGCGATCAGACCGGTGTCGCGGATCATCACGCCGCTGCCGGCACGCTCGGTGCCCAGCGTGTTGGCCGTGAAGGCATCGGACGGTACATAGGTTTTCAGGCTGACAACGGCCTTCAGGGCGCGTTCCAGATCGAAGGAATAGTCGCCTGGATTGGGCCGCAGGGCGGGAGGGATCTCCCATTCCTGGTTCTTCATGCTCCGGCGTCTCCCCTGGTTGGGGCGGTCTTTGGGGGGCTGATCACTCATGGCCCCATTATATCCGATCTTTCGGGCCGCTCGGCAACGTGTGTCGTCAATTTGACGCTTTCAGGTTGGTTCACGGCCGTGTGTCAGCGGGCGTCGCGATGGCGGTTCGCCGCCAGTTCTTCCGGCGTCAGCTGAAATCCGGCGACGATCGTAAAGGCCGCCGGTGACTTATCCACGGTCGTCGGCAGCGCGAGCCGCACGTCCGGGCTGGTCAACACCACCCGATCCACATTCGCCGGGAAGCTCACGGGGACGGTGAACACCGTTTTGTCCAGGACCGCCTTGCCATCGGTCACCGCCAGAAACACCGGCACCTCGATAATCGCGGCCGGCATCGCCGGGCCACGCGAGAACTCGGCCCGCAGATTGGCCGTGACATCGACCTTGAGGGCCTTTTTGTCCCCCCATTCGCACTTGCCGCTTGGCCGTGACAGGCGGCCCTGCATGACCATGTCGGTCAGGTCGCTGCCACCGGCGCGGTAGCGGGTGAAATCGCCGAGTCCGCGCGCCACGCTCGACTCCGGGCATGGCGGCGCGAACTCATTCTTGTCCGGGCCGCAGCCCGCCAGCCCGAACGTCAGCAGGGTCAGCGGCAGCAAACGCGGCAACAGGGCCTTGGCGGCGGACATCGGCGACTCCACGATGTTGATCAGACGAGGACTATACCGCCGCGCGCAGATACTGCGGCAACAGATCCGGCTTCACGCCGAGGGTCTTCGCCGCCCGAATCGGCCAGGCCGGGTCGGCCAGCAGCCCACGCGCCAGCAGCACCACGTCGGCGCGCTCATTCGCCAGGATCTCGGCGGCATGCGTTGCCTCGGTGATCATGCCGACGGCGCCGGTGGCGATGCCGGCTTCGCGGCGGATCGCATCGGCAAACGGCACCTGATAGCCGGGGTGCAAAGACGGGATCTTCTGGTCGTTCGATACCCCGCCCGAGGAGCAGTCGATCAGATCGACCAGGCCCGTCGCCTTCAGCCGCTTCGCGGTTTCGATCTGATCCGCCAGCGTCAGCCCGCCCGGGGTCCAGTCGGTGCAGGACAGGCGGACCCAAAGCGGCAGATCGTCCGGCCATTCGCCGCGCACGGCTTCCACCGTCTCCATCAGGAAGCGCGAGCGGCCGGCCAGATCCCCGCCGTACTGGTCATTGCGGTGGTTGGAGATCGGGGACAGGAAGGAATGGCCGAGATAGCCATGCGCGGCATGGATCTCGACGATCTTGAAGCCAGCCTGGTACGCCATGCGCACGGAGGCGGCGAACTGGTTCGAAATCTCACCCACTTCCGTGGCCGACAGCGGGTGCGGATCGACCGAACCGGCGATCATCGGAATGGCGCTCGGCGCCACCGGCACCCAGCCGCCGTCTTGCGGCATGATGGGCTTACCGCCGTCCCAGGGCACATGGCAGGACGCCTTACGCCCGGCATGCGCGATCTGGATCGCCGGCACACCGCCGCATTTGGTGATGATCGACGCGATGCGGGTCAGCAGCGGCAGATGTTCCGGCTTATAGGCGCCCAGGCAGCCCGGGGTGATGCGGCCGATATTGGACACATGCGTCGCCTCCACCATCACGATGCCAGCCCCACCCGCGGCGCGCGCGCCCAGATGCTGGATGTGCCAATCGTCGCCGAGACCGTCCTCGGCGCTGTACTGGCACATCGGCGCCACCACGATCCGATTGCGCGAGGTGACGGAGCGTTGGGTAAATGGCTGAAACAGAAGCGGCGTGGACATGATGCGGCGATCCCGGACGAGGGTGGGTGTTCGGGCGCGGGATTAGGGGGTTTGGCCCATGCTGGCAACGGGGACAACGGCACGGAGGCCAATCGGGTGAGGCCCATACGAAGCCGAATGGGGGTCATGGCTTGCCCCAAACGTCATCCCCGGGCTTGTCCCGGG
>CAIUPC010000301.1 GCA_903900905.1 uncultured Acetobacteraceae bacterium | reverse complement strand
TGCAAAGCTTCAGCCTCACCCGGCCGGGGCTGCTGTCGCGATTGTTGGGGCGGTGATCAGCCGGCGACACGACGGCGTCAGGGTTCGGCAGCCCAGTGTTCGATCATCAGACCGGTGATATCCCGGAAATCGACCACGTTAGCGGTCACCAAGGTCAACCCCCTGGCGATCGCGTGTGCCGCGAGCATTCAGAACTTCGCCTTCAACCGCGCCCAATCCTCAATCGCATGCTCCTGCCCGGGCACGAGCTGGATGGTGAACTGGGTGTAGCCGGCGTCGCGCAACGCGGCGATGCGGTCCAGCAGGTCGGGTTCGGTGCCGGTGAAGGTGGTCTGGCGGATCATCTCCGCCGTCACGAAGGGGCGCTCGCGGGGCTTCACCGCCATCAGATGGCCGCGGTGGTTTTCCAGATAGCGCGCATCCGCCGGCTCATAAGTCTTGGCCAGTTCGACATAGCCGGCGACCGCCTCCGCCACCGAAGCCGGGATGGCCGACGTGTTTGGCAGCCCGGACAGCGCCTCATCCGCCGCGCGATGCAGCAGCACCGCCGCGCGCGGGCCGGCCTGGGCGATGGCGCGGTCGGAGTCCAACGCCTCCCCCGGTTCCAGCACGCAGCCCAGCGCGAAAGCCACCGAAGTCAGGTCGCTGACGGAGCGGCCGGCTTCTTCCCACGTGGTCCGCATCGCCTGCATGGCGGCGACGCCACCGGCGACCTCCCCCACGAAATTCAACCAGCCGGCGCCGAGCCGCGCCGTCAGCCGCCGGGCCCGCGGGCCATAGGCCGATATATGCAACCCAACCGGATCGGCAACATTGATCAGACCGAGTTCGGTATTCAGGAACGCGATCTTCTGGCGATGACCCTCAACATCGAATTCGGTGGTTTCATTGCGCAGCAACGCCATCACGACGCGGATATATTCTGCCATGTCGTTCAGCTTGATCGCGCCCAGGCCCATCGTCCGCCGACCGGTGAAGCCGGTGCCGACACCGAAGTCGATGCGGCCGGGGGCGAGTTGGTTTAACGACGCGAAGCCATTGGCGGTGACCGGCGCGATGCGGTTCGACGGGATCAGCACCCCCGTCCCCAGCCGGATGCGCGAGGTCTTCACCGCCGCCGCGCCCATCGCCACGAAGCAATCGGCGCAGAGCATCTGGGTGTCGTAGAACCAGGCGTGGGTGAAGCCGAGCTCTTCCGCCCGGACCGCGGTTTTCCAGGCGTCGGCCGCGGTGGCCAAAGCAATCCCGAATTCCATCACATGAGCTCCGTTTACTGGATCAAACCGCAAGCGAAGCGCGGCCCGCCGCCACCGAGCGGGGCCGGCTCATCGCTATAGTTATCGCCGTTCTTATGGATCATCAGCGTATGGCCTTTCAGCACCGCGATGTCCTTGATGCGCGGCGCCGCCAGGCTTTGTGACGCCGAACCATCCGGCTCCGCGACCAGCACCGGCAGATCGCCGATATGACCGGCGCCGGCCGGGCCGGCATGCTTTCCGGTATGGTCATGATCCCAGTGCCCGCCCGCCGCGCCAGCCGGCACCACCGCGTCTTTGACCGTGGAGGGGCCGCAGTCACCGTTCTCATGCACATGGAACCCGTGCGGACCCGGCGCCAAACCTTGCAGATTGAGGACAAACAGCGCGCCGCTGGCGCTCTGCCGGATGGTGACATCGCCGATGGGGCCGCCGGACCCGGTTGGGGTCGTCAGCAACATCAACACCTTGACGTCCTGCGCCCGGGCCATCGGCGCTGACAGCAGCAACGTGCCCATCATCAGGCCCCACCGCAAACGTCCGGTCATGTTACAAAATCCCTTCGGAGATGATGTCATATGAATCGCACGACACTCCCGGGATAGCAATCCAGCCGGGAACCGGGGCATCCTGCGGCCACCAACCCAGGGGAGACAACCATGACCGGCCTCGTGCACGATCATTTTACGTTTAAAGACTTCCGGCTCGAGTCCGGCGCCATCCTGCCCGAGGTCACGATCGCCTATGTCACCCGCGGCACACGCGCGCCGGACGGGCGCAATGCCATTTTGGTGACGCATGGTTACACCAGCGGTCCGCGCATGATCGAGCCCGGCGTCGCATCCTCCGAAGGCGCATGGAGCACGCTCGTCGGTCCCGGCGCGCCCATCGATACGGATCGATATTATGTCGTTTGTTCCAATATGCTGGGCTCCAGCTTTGGGTCCACCAATGCCGCCTCAATCGATCCGCGCACGGGTAAGGCGTATGGCTCTTCGTTTCCGGTCATCACCGTTGCCGATATCGTCACCGCCCAACGCCATCTGCTGTACCATCTCGGCGTGACGCATCTGCGCGCCGTTGTCGGTCCGTCCTATGGCGGCTTCCAGGCTTTCCAGTGGGGCGTCAGCTTCCCCGATTTCATGGACGGGATCGTACCGGTCGTAACCTCCCCCCTGCCGCCGCAATCGGATCGTATCGCCGGCCTGATGAAATGGTTCCAGACCGACCAAAACTGGAACAACGGCGACTATTACGAAAACGGCGGCGTGCACGCGACCATGACCCGCCTGCGCATCGACACGCTGACGCGTTACGGCCTCGCCGATAGTCTGGCGGACCGGTTCCCCGACCTGGCCGCGCGCGATGCCGAGATGCACCGCATCGCCAGCGCCTGGGCCGATGCATTCGATGCCAACTCGCTGTTCATCCTTGGCCGCGCGATGGAGGCCTATGACGTTGCCAAGGACTACGCCAGGATCCGGGTGCCGGTGCTATACGTGCTGTCGACAACCGACGCGCTGTTCCCGCCAACCCTCGCGCCAGGCGTCATCGCCGGCCTGCGCGCCGCTGGCGTGGATGCCACGTATTTCGAGCTCGAAAGCCAGCATGGGCACCTCGCGTCTGGCGCGGACGCCGATAAATGGGCGCCCGCGCTGGCGGCGTTCATTCGTAAGCTGGAGGAGGCGTAAAGCGCCTCAAGCCGGCTCCCACGCGACATCAGGCAACGGTGGCCGAACCGTGCGCAGCCGCGCGCGCAAAGCCTCCGTCGCCGCGACATCGATCACCGGCGGGTCGCCCGCTGCGACCACGCCGTAATCGCGGGCGGCACCCTCAATCGTGACCAGACCGTCCCGCAAGTCCCGCGCGACCAGCGCCGGATCGCGATCCAAAGCCGGGCCCCAACCGCCGGCGCCCGGCAATTCATGGCGGAAGATCTGGCCTTTCTTCAGGGTCATGGTGATCTTCGCATGCAGCTTTTCTTCGGAGGCCTGACCGGGATCCATCACGTTCAGCCCCGGCATCCCCGGCCCGCCGCCGTACAACCCATAGGGCCGGTGCGTCTGACGATCGGCCCGCACCTGC
>CAIUPC010000300.1 GCA_903900905.1 uncultured Acetobacteraceae bacterium | reverse complement strand
GGGCTTGCCGGATATGGCGGTGTTCGTGGCCCGGCGCCTCGGCCGGGATGGGATCCCGCTGCCCCGCGCCGGCTGGCCGCAGCCGTTCGAGCCGCCGCCGGTGCTTGATCCCGCCGCCTCGCTGGGGATCATGCGGCAGGAGAGCAGCTTCGACGTCGCCGCTGTCAGTTCCTCCGGCGCACGGGGGCTGATGCAGCTGATGCCACCCACCGCGACGGCGGTGGCGAAGGGCCTGGGGGTGCCGCCGGCGGTGCCCACGCTGACGGTCGATCCGAACCACAACATGCGGCTGGGAACGGCCTATCTGAAAGAGGTGCTGGACCGCTTCGACGGCGCCCTGCCGCTGGCCGCCGCCGCCTACAACGCCGGGCCGCACCGGGTGGATCAATGGCTCGGCGATAACGGCGACCCGCGCGGTGGGTCGGTGCATATGGTGGATTGGCTGGAGCTGATCCCCTTCGCCGAAACCCGCAACTACGTGCAGCGGGTGATGGAGAACGTGGCGATCTACCGCGCCCGCGCCGACTCCAAGGCCCCGACCTTCCTGCCGCAATGGGCGCGGTAAAGCTGGCCCGGCTGCTGGCGAGCGGGTTCGGCAGCGGCTACGCCCCGGTCGCGCCGGGCACGGTGGGGTCGGCAGTCGCTTTGGTTATCGGCGCCGGGCTGTTCGCCGCGTCCCCCTGGCTGCTGGCCGGCGCGGCGCTGATCGTCAGTATCGGCGGGGTTTGGGCGGTCCGCGCGTCGGAGGCCAAGGGCGACCCCGGCTGGATCGTGATCGACGAATTCGCCGGGCAGTGGATCGCGCTGCTGGGGTTATGGGCCGGCGGCCTCAGCCTGGCCGGCGTGGCGGCAGCCTTCGCGCTGTTCCGGCTGTTCGACATCTGGAAGCCCGGGCCGGTGGGCTGGGCGGATCGCTGGCACACGCCGGCCGGGGTGATGGCGGACGATGTCATTGCCGGGGCGATGGCGGCGGGGATTTTACTGGCCTGGAGGTTGTGGTTCGGTCCGGGTCTCCTGATATAACGCGACGATCGAAAGGACGGGCGCCGAATGGCATTGGGTAAGGACGATCTGGATTTTCTCCGGGCCATGCACCGGAAGCTGGCCGATGTGCCGCTGCATCCGGACGATCCCCTGCGCGAGCCGATCCATGAAGTGCTGGACGACGCCGACCCGGTGCAGCTGATGCAGCGGGAAGTGGAGTTCAACGACGTCGAAAGCCTGCAACTCTTCTCCGGCTTCCGCGGGGCCGGCAAATCCACGGAATTGCTGCGGCTGAAACGCGACCTCGAAGCGCAGGGCTATCTTGTGCTCTACGCCGACGCGATGAACTACGTGAACCCAGCCGAGCCGGTCGATATCTCCGACATGATATTGGTCCTCGCTGGCGCGTTCAGCGACACGCTGGCCGAGCATCCCGACATGCAAACCGACATCGCGCGGGAGACATTCTGGGATCGCTTTAAAAACTGGGTCGCGAAAACGGAAGTCCGCCTGACCGGCATTGACACGAAAGTGGAATATAAGAGCCCGGGCCAAGCCGTGCTCGGCGGGGTCACCGCGGGTCTCAACATCAAAGCGGAACTGAAAACCGCGTCGAGCTTCCGGCAAGATCTGCAGAAATTCCTGTCCGCGCATCTGGTCGCGCTCAAGAACGAGGCGGACCTTTTCATCGAAGACGGCATCAAAGCGGTGCGGGCAAAGCATGGCCCCGATAAGCAGGTCGTCTTCATCTTCGACTCGCTGGAGCAGCTGCGCGGCAGTTTCCAAACCTGGGAAAGCGTGATCCGCAGCGTCGAACAGCTGTTCTCCGTCCATATCGAGCGCCTGCGCCTGCCTTATGTGCATGCGATCTATGCCGTGCCGCCGTGGTTGAAATTCGTGCTCCCCACGGAACAGCACATGGAAATCCTGCCAACCGTGCATTTGTGGGACAATGCGCCGGAGCGGCCGCGATCGGCCAAGGCGTGGTCGGTCTTCCGTGCCGTCCTGCGCCGCCGGCTGGACGACGACGGAATCGCCCGCCTGTTCGGCCCCACCGGCCTCGCCACCGACGGCCCCATCGACCGGCTGATCGGCGCCTGCGGCGGGCATGTGCGCGACCTGCTGCGTCTGACGCAGGAATTGCTGAAACGCACAACGTCATTGCCCGTCACACAGCAGGCGCTGGACAGCACGATCAATGCCGCCCGCCGCGATTTTCTGCCGATCGCGCTGGACGATGCGCAATGGCTGGGGGAAATCGCGCAGACACGCGATACCGGGCTGCGCAGCGTCGATCATCGCTCGGTGGAACGGCTAAGCAACTTCCTCGACACGCATCGGGTCATCTATTTCGTCAACGGCTCGGCCTGGTACGACGTCCATCCCCTGATCCGCGACGAGATCGACCGCGTCCTCGCGCAGGAGACGGAGCGGGCTACGAAATAATGGTGAATGACCCGGACTGGAACGCCATCGCCGCGCGCTTCGGCGCCACCGCCGCCGGGGAATGGCAGGTCCTGCTCAATCAGTTCAACCTGGGGGAAGGCTTCGCGCTGATCGCCCTGAGCGTGCCGGACCGATCCGCCGCTGCCTTGTGCCGTCGTGAGTTGGAACACTTCCTCGGCGTCCAGTCCCTGCGGCTGGCCGCGATCGAACCGGACAATCCGGCCGCCTTGCAGGAACTGACGGCGACGCTCCTGGCATTGCCGGCGGACCCGGGGATGGGCGCGGTCTGGATTTCTGGCGTCTGCAGCGTTGTATCGCCGGAATATCCCGAATGGAGGGATGCCTGGGCTCAGGCGCTGAGCAGCCTGAATCAGCAACGCAACCCATTCCGGGCACGATTTTCCGTGCCGGTTATCTTCGTGGGCGCGCCCTGGGTTGTCGCCTTGATGCGAGAGACAGCGCCTGACCTCTGGTCGGTGCGGGCCCTGTCACTACGCATCGAAACGGCCAGGACAGCGACGCAGCCCGACCGTGTGCCAGCGGTCGTCGCCGCGGCAACGGTCAGCCGGATCGAACCAGAGGCGGCGGATACACCCGATCTCGACCTGGCCCTCGGCGCGGTCCGTGCACTGCGCAACCGGCCCGGCCAGGAACGCGCTTTGGCGACCGCGCTGACCCGGGCCGCCGCCGCCCATGCCGGGCAGTATGCCTGGCTTGCCGCGGCCACCGCCTGGCGCGAGGCCGCCGACTTGCATGCAAGCCTAGGCGCCGAGGCCGAGGCCGCGTATGCCTGGACCGAATTGGGTGACGTTTTGGTGGTTGTGGGCGACCTGCCAGCCGCGCTGGACGCGTTTCGACAGGTCATGGCCATTCGCGAACGCCTCGCACGACAGGACCAAGGCAACGCACAGTGGCAGCGCGACCTCTCCATCAGCCATAGCAAGATCGGCGACGTCCTGGTCGCGCAGGGCGACCTGCCAGCCGCGCTGGACGCGTTTCGACAGGGCATGGCCATTCGCGAACGCCTCGCACGACAGGACCAAGGCAACGCACAGTGG
>CAIUPC010000299.1 GCA_903900905.1 uncultured Acetobacteraceae bacterium | reverse complement strand
TATCGACGACGTCGCCATCTACGATGCCCGTAAGGCCGAATTAGCGGCTGGCAGTGTCGTGCTGCCCCCAGAGGTCAGCGCGGCGATTATCCGAGGCGACAGTCGACTGAAAGCCATTCGGAAGTGGCGCGATCAAACGCAACTGCATTTGGCGTTCAAGACAGGGATTGGTCAGGGCTACTTGTCCGATTTGGAAAACGGGCGCCGCACAGGCACCCCTGAGACGATCGCAAAGCTCGCCGAGGCTTTGAACGTGCCGCAGGAGTGGCTGGCATAGACTTTGGCGCGTGCGCTGACATCGGTCGTAACGCCGGCGGCAGACGTATCGATCACAGCGCCGGGGCGTAGAGATAGTGCTCATAACCGTCGGCTATGGTCCGCCAATTCAGTCCTCCGCCAACCCCATCAATCTCTCAATGAATCGCGCCTTACGCGCGTGCCGCTCGCGGATCGCCCCGATCCGTTCAGCGAAGGCCCCCGTCTGGCCCTGTTCGACCGCGATCGCCTCCAGGTCCAGGATCAGCCCAATCGCCCTATCATAGCCACTCGCGTTGCGGCGTTCGATCTCGGCGTCAATGTCCTGCCAGACGCTTTCACCCCGCCGGATCAGACCATCAAGCCGCGCGCGGCGAAGCCGATCCTCTTCCGCCTGCCGCCGCGCCCTGTCAGCGGCGGCCTGTTCGGCGATCGCCTGCTCCCGTTCCTCCCGGATCGCCTCGGCACGCACGCGGAGTTCACCGACCGTGCGGGTGCCTGCCGGCGGCGCCATCGCCTGGCGAACCAGGGCACGCAGCTCGCTCGGAACATGCGCGTCACCCTCAATCAGCCGCACCAGGAACCCGGTTTTTTCCGCCTCGCTCATCGCGGCGACGACCCCGTGCGCCGCCCGGGATGCGTCCCCCGTCCCCATCACCGCTTCGCCACCTCGTTCGGCCGCCGCGGCGACAAGGTCCCGGTCGAGCACGATAAATTCGGCGAAGGCTTCAAGCGCGCCGGTCAAGGGCCCGATCCCTGGCAAGGGCTCACGCGCATCGGGCAAGAACACGTCCGCATCCACCGCCGTCAACCACAGGAGGTAAAACAGCCGCAGGTCGCCCGCGAGCACATCCGCGCGCAGCGGTGCCAGCATCGCGAGCCAGCCCGACCCATCATCGCCGTCCTCGAGGTCCTATGACGCGCGGCAAGCGAATTCTTTGGCCCTTCGCGGTATAAATGGCTTCTTCCTCGCAAGCACGGGTTACCGCCCGGAGGGATCGCAGGTGAGGGCGAGAGGTGTGCCATCTTTCGCCCATCCGCCGCCCCCGATCATTGAGCCTGCACTGGAGGAACGGGGCATCTTCCATCTTGTTGCGTCCCGGATGTTCCAAACGCGGATGGTCTCGCCACCGTCTCCAAACATGATCTGCTGTCCGTTGGGACTGTAGTGCAGAAATGCCGTTCGGTGCTCGGTTCCAAGGGTCAAATCGGTTTTTATGCCCGTGGCGATATCCCATTGCTGAATATCATAACCGCCTCCGTCATAACTATCGTGCGGCACGGCAAGCGCCAATTGCGCGCCGTCGGGACGGAATGACGCAATCACGGCTCTGGCCTCGATCTCGCGAAGAAGCGCGCCGCTGGCGACATCCCATAGCCGTGTTTTGTCGTCATCAAGCGTCGCGATCTTGGACCCATCCGGGCTGAACGCGGTCCAGTCCCCTTGTTGCAAGCCGTCGTATGGAGGAGACCGGTTGGCCGGACTGCCGGGAACATGTGCAATCTCGTGTCCGCTGGCGGTGTCCCAGATCCGTCCATCCATAGTCGCGTCAAGCGTGACGACGCGGGTGCCGTCGGGACTGAACAAGGCATGGACTGTTTGTCCTGATTCCACTGCCAGTGTCTGTAGCGCACGTCCGTCGGAAGACGCTCGGATCGTGACGGTTCCATTCCGGTCGATTGCGACAAACCGGCTGCTATCGGGGCTGAAAGCGACTCTCAAGCGCTCGTCCACTGGCCTGGGTAAGGCGGCGATCAAGCGCCCGCTGGGCACGGCTCGCAAGACCGACGCTTTGGTCATTTGGTCCATTGTGACGATCCGTGTTCCATCGCCACTGACAACCGCCCGCCTGATCCAACGTGTCGCTCCGCCGGCCGATCCCAACAAGCGGCCGCTGGCGATATCCCAGACGCGGACCACATTGCCGTTGCCCCGGACAGCGACCCGGGCGCCGTCTTCGCTGAACGCCGCGCGGTCGCGCCATGCCCAAGTTGTATCTTTGACCGGCTCGAGGCGCCGCCAGGCTTCCAGCCGGGCGATGACACTGCCGGCGCTAAGGTCCCAAACCTCGCCTTGATCCGGACCGATCGTGACCGCGTGAATCCCGTCGGGGCTGACGTACGTATTCGATGCCTTGAGCCCAAGGATGGGACGGGGGGTCGCGTCGGAAGCAAGATCTATAACTGCGACCGTGCCTTCACGATTCCGTAGAACGAGCCGGTTTCCGTTCATGGAGAATGCCGCGATAGCCGAGTCCCATTGACTGGCAGACTTGCGGCGGAACAGCAGCCGGTTGTCCGCGAGATTCCAAATGCTCAAGGTCGGGTAAAAAAAACCAGTCATGGTGGCGAGGCGTCTGCCGTCCGCGCTCAGCGAAGCATGATCTAGGATCGAGCCTTCTTCGCCATCATTCTTAAGAAACTCTTCAGGAAGAGGCTCGATCTCGCGGCCGGTGTCGACATCCCATACGAACATGCGAGCGCCAGAATCGAAGAAACTATGCGCGTCACCACCGGCGGCCGCGCGCGTTCCGTCCCGGTTCAGTACCAGACTTCGCAGCGTAAAACGACCCGGGGCGAAAGTGGCGGCGACGTGTCCGGTCTGGGTGTCGAATACGCGGATCGTCGGCTGATACGGCATTCCGCCTTCCATCGCGACCCGAGAACCATCCTGGCTGAATTGTCGATTGTCGAAACCACCCCGATGATTGTCACCGTCAAGGGTGGCCGATGCCCGCCCGGCCACGGCATCCCAGATTCTGGCTGGATTGAGGGCGTTTCCATACGTGATCAGACGCGGCTGATCGGGTTGGGACGTAGGAAGATTGATGCCAGTGACAGGATAGAGAAAATTCGCGTGAATTTGTCCTGCGAGCGAGATTGAGGCGGTAGGCTTGTCCTGCTGGATACCGCGCGGCGCCGTGCAGGCACCAATCGAGAACTCCCGATAAGACGGGAGAGGCTCCACGGGGGGAAGTTCGGCGAAGTTCCGCGGGCGGTCTCTGGGGCTCGGGCTGGGCATGGCGGCGAATAGCGCAAGGACGAGCAAAAGCGGGAACACGAACACGAACACAACTGCAAAAAAAGCAAATTTCTTTATAATAATAGCGTATTTTCTCCGCACGACGGTCTGGACTGGATTTTCCATGTCATTATGTCCAATAAAGATTATTTATTCGCTGTTTTTTGAACTTAATAACATCCACATTTCAGACCGCGACCATGTGCAACAATTCAGTCCTCTGACATACGTTTCCCAGCTCTCGACACCGTAATACCGTCCCGCCACGGTTGGCGTATCGATGCTCCCTGCGATCAAACGAAACCCCGCTGGCTTTGGCCACCCGCTCCAGCCGATTTCAGCAGGCTTAGTTCTGGTTTGACGCACTGGGCTAGCTCCTGAAGTTGATTGCGGAAAGGTCGGCTGTGGTAACCCCCATCAGCGTGATCATATCGGCACCATCAAGCGAGATCCACCTCTTCAACCTGAATATCGAGGATCAGTGTCCCACCCGCGGCCTTCAAGGTCGCGCAATCGACCTCGGTCAGGAAAGCGTTCAGGGTCTTGCGATCGACCAGCCGCGCCGGCAGCCGCATCATCAGCCGCCGCGAACCCCAATTGGCCAGATACAGATGGAGATCGAACCACTGCTCCATCAATTTCCGCGGATCGCCCCTGAAGTCGCCCCACTCATAGGAATTCGTGAAACTGGTCGGGGTGATCCGCGCGCGGGTCGACAGATCGCGCAAGGCCTGGCGATCCGCCGCGCTCAGCGGCCGATCGATCGCCTGGAATTCGTAGTATTGATATTCGCTCATGGATGCGCCTCAGGACAAATAGGGAGTCAGACCGGATAGAGAACTTTATCCGTTTCAAGGATACAAAGCGCCTCAACAAACGTCACGCCGGTATGAAGCCGCCACCATTTGCCGGTATGCCGCATCCAGTAAATATCGAAACAGTCTTTTCCCATATGATCGATGCGGGCAAACGGTGCATCGAACTCGTCGCCACTATTGTGCGCCATGCCCGAACGGTACCGCTGCATGAAGCGGTAGCGCCCAGCCGCCCAGGCCCCATGGATATCGACCACATAGTTCCACTCGGTCGGCCTGATGTGCGGCAGGAAGCGGGGTTTCAGGACATCGCTGATGAAAGCCTCGCAAGCCGCGACGATCGCCCGCTTCTCCGACTCGTCCGGCAGTGTGGGACGCGCCGCGCGGGTCGCCAGCATCCATACCTTTTTTCGGGCCATTCCCTGTCCTCCTCGCCGCCATTCGCCGTTAATCTATCGGCGCCACGCGGTTTGGAATACCCAAAGCCATCCCATGCATACTTTTGCCGCACCCTATGGCTCTGGCTATAAGAAGGACCGTCGTTGCCCGTTACCTGCGTGTTTTCCAGGCATGGCAAACGATAAAGGCGGCCTTCTCACGAGCCCTGCTGTCGCCTCCACCGTCAGCGTTAAACGAATGAGACATTACCCCTGGCCGACGTCACGCAGGCACTACTCAACCAAATGACAAGCCGCCTCCCGGCCCGCGCCGGCAGAACGCAACGCCGGCATTTCGACCCCGCACCGGTCCACCCCCACCGGGCACCGGCCGTGAAAGCGGCAAGCATGCGGATCCGGATCGATCGGGCTTCTGGGATCACCAACCAACCGGGCGGCATCTTGCCGAACCCCATCCAGCCGCGGCACGGCGGCAACCAGGCTGCGCGTGTAGGGATGCCGCGGCGCTTCGAACACCGCCTGCGCCGGCCCGGACTCCACGATCTTGCCGAGGTACATCACCACCACACGATCGCACAGCAACCGCACCACATTCAGGTCGTGGGACACAAAGATGTAGCTCAGCCCCAGATCGGTCTTCAGCTGTTGCAACAGTTTCAACACCGTCACCTGCACCGACACATCCAGTGCGGCTGTGGGCTCATCCAGCACCAGCAGCCGGGGCCGCGTGCCGATGGCCCGCGCAATGCCCACCCGCGCCCGCTGCCCGCCGGATAATTGGTGCGGAAACCGGCCGAGCAATTCCAGCGGCAGGCCGCATTGCAGGGCCGCTTCCTCAACCCGCGCCCTCAGCGCCTCCCCCCGCAGCCCCAGCAACCGGCGCAACGGGTCGGCGATCGCATCGGCGGCGGTAAAGCGCGGGTTGATGCTTTCCCCCGCATCCTGGAACACCATCTGGATATGCGCCCGATCGGCGTCACGGGCGAAAATGCGGGCGGGCACATCGGACAATTCGCGCCGGTTGAACCAGATTTTGCCATCCGTAACGTCCAGCAGCCGCGTAATCAGCCGCACCAGAGTGGATTTACCGCAGCCGGATTCTCCCACCAATCCAAGCGTCTCGCCCGGCTCCACGGTCAGGCTGACATCGTCCACCGCATGGACGAACGACGCCACACCGCCGCCGAACAGGCTCTTACCCCCGGTCGGGAAATGCTTGCGGACATTCTCCAGTTCCAGCAGCGCGGTCATAGCGGGTTCCAACACGCGACAGCATGCCGATCAGCCACCGGGCGCATGGCCAGCACGGCGTCACAGCCTGGCACAGAACGCTCGCACCGCGCGGCGTAGCGGCAATGCGGGATTGAGGCACTTCGAAGGTCCGGCAGACCGCCTGGCACCGACTGCAAGGACTCCAGGCTGCCAGCCGCGGTCGGGGTCGCGGCGATCAGGCGCGCGGTATAGGGGTGCCGCGGCCCTGCCAGCAGCGATGCGGTATCGGCTTCCTCGACCATGTGTCCGGCATGCATGACCGCGATCCGTCCGGCCCGTTCGGCGGCAAGAGCCAGATCGTGGGTGATCAGGATCGTCGCCATGCCGGTGTCGCGCGCCATCTCCCCGATCAGATCCATCACCACCGCCTGGGTGGTGACATCCAGCCCGGTGGTGGGCTCATCCGCGATCAGCAGTTCGGGCCGCGCGGCGACGGCGATCGCGATCATCACGCGCTGGCACATGCCGCCGGACAGTTCGAACGGATAGGCCTTGGCCCGGCGCGAAGGGTCGGGAATGCCCACCGCCCGCAGCGCATCGATGGCGCGGTCCCAGGCATTGGATCGTGTCGCCCCGCCATGCCGCAGCAGAACGTCGGCGATCTGCTTACCCACGCCGCGAATGGGGTTCAGCGCGGCGCGCGGGTTTTGGAAGATCATGGCGATCCGCTTGCCGCGGATCCGCGCCATCGCGGCCGCGGGAGTCGCAACCAGGTCGGTGTCGCCCAGGAAGGCCCGCCCCCCGGTGATGCGGCCGGCTGCCTCCAGCAGGCCCATGATGGCATAGGCGGTCACGGATTTACCGGACCCGGACTCCCCCACCAGAGCCATGGTCTGACCCGCTTCGACCGCGAAACCCACCCGATCGAGTGCGCGCACCACGCCGCCACGGGTGTGGAAGGCAACCGACAGATCCTCAACGCGCAGGACATCGGTCATGTCCGCCTCCTTGGGTCCACGATATCGCGTAACCCGTCGCCGAGCAGGTTGAAGCAGAACACCGCCAGCATCAGCGTCGCGCCGGGGAACAGCGCGATCCACCATTCGCCGGAGACAATCAAGCTCGCGCCCTCGGCGACCATGATGCCCCATTCCGCCGTGGGCGGGCGCACACCGAGGCCGATGAACGACAGCCCGGCCGCATTCAAAATCGCATACCCCATCGTCAGCGACATCTGCACCACCATGATCGGCATGATGTTGGGCAGCACCTGCGTCAGCAGCAGCGCCCCGTCGCGATGGCCCGACAGGCGCGCCGCGTCCACGAACCCGGCTTCCCGCCGGGTCAGCGTTTCCGCCCGGGCCACGCGGGCATAAAGCGGGAAATTGATGATCGCAGTGGCCAGCACGATGTTGGGGATGGTGTTGCCCAAAGCCGCGACGATGCCCATCGCCAGGATGAACAACGGAAACGCCATGATGGTATCGGCGATGCGCCCAACCACCGCGTCCACCCAACCGCCGAAGAACCCGGCGGCCAGGCCCGCCAAACCGCCAGCGGCGAATACCAACGCAACGGATGCGAGCGCGATGCCAATATCCACCCGCGCCGCCACGATGACCCGGCTGAGAATATCTCGCCCGAGCTGATCCGTGCCAAACCAGTGGTGCCATCCCGGCGCCTGCAAGGCGCGCATGGTGTCGCTCGCCAGCGGGTCATAGGGAGAAATAGCCGGCCCAAACACCGCCATGGACAGATAGGCCGCGAACAGGATCGCCGCCCCCAGCGTCACCGGGTTTTCGCCGAGCACGTAGCGGATATGGCCAAAGGTGCTCATGCGCCGCGCCTCGCCCGCGGATCGATCGCCCGGTTCAGCAGATCGATGCCCAGGTTCAGCAGCACGTACAGCACCGCCATCGTGAGCACGAAGCCCTGAACGGGCGCGTAATCGGAGGCAATCAGCGCCTCCACCGCGTAACTGCCGATCCCCGGCCAGGCGAACACTTTTTCGACCAGGACATTGGCGCCGAGCAGGAAGGAGAACACCATGCCAAGCACGGTAACCACCGGCAGCAGCGCGTTGCGCAACGCGTAGGTCAACACAACCGTTCCGGACGACAGGCCGCTGGCCCGGGCGGTGCGGATGAACTCCGACCCCAGCACCGCCAGCATGGAGGCCCGGGTAATCCGCGCGATCGGGGCCAGCGCGAACAGCGCCAGGGTCCCGGCTGGCAGCACAATCTGCGCGGCTGCCGCCCGGAAGGTCTCAACATCGCCGCCTAGCAGCGTATCGATCAGATAGAACCCGGTGACCGCATGGGGGGCCATCGCGAACGCGTCCAGCCGCCCCAGCGGCGCCGGCAGCCAGCCCAGCAGAAAGTAGAAGACGTAGATCAACAGCAGACCGGTGAAAAACACCGGCAGCGACACGCCCGCCGTGGCCACGATCCGGCAGAGATGATCGATCCAGGACCCCTGCCGCACCGCCGCCAGCACGCCCAGCGGCACGGCGATCCCGATAGCGAGAAACAGCGCGCACAAGGTCAGTTCGGCGGAGGCCGGCAGACGGTTCAGCAACTCCATCCGCACCGGCTGCCCCGTGGTCAGCGACATGCCGAGGTCGCCGTGCACAAGGGCGATGATGTAACGCCAGAACTGCTCGTATAACGGCAGATCAAGGCCCAGGCTGGCTTTGATCTGCGCGATCGACTCCGCGCTGGCGGTCGGCCCCGCGAAATAGGTCGCGGTATCGCCAGGCAGCACCCGGGTCAGCAGGAACGTGACAAGCACCACCCCGCAAAGCGTCGGGAGCGCGCCGGCCAGCCGGAACAGTACGGCGCGCATCGCGGTTCAGGCCGCTTTGACCAGGAACCGGAAATCCGGCTCCCGGCATGGCCAATAGGTGTAGCCGCTCATGTATTTCTGCATCGCGACGTCATGGAGCGGCTGGCAGATCGGGATCATCGGGATCTCGTCCATCCCCATTTGCAGGAAGCCCCGCACCTGGCTTTCGTACTCGGTGGGGTCGGTCGCGAAACGGGCGCCGTCGATCAAAGCGTCCATCGCCTTGTTCTGGTAGGACGCAACGTTGAAGATCGAGTTCCGGCCATGGTAGTTCCAGAAGAAGAAATAGTCCGGCCAATCGAGCCAGCCGCCGAAGCGGTTAATGACCATCGGTGCCGTTTTCTTATTCAACTCACCCCGGAAATTGGCGCCGGTGATCTTGTTCAGCTCCACCTTGATACCGATCTGCGCGAGGCTTTCCTGCACCAGCACCGCCATCGGTTCGGCGATGGTCGCCGAACCCGCATCGAACACCAGCGTGGTTTCGATACCGGCGCCGCCCGTTGCCGCCGCGACCAGGGCTTTCGCCTTTTCAATGTTGTACGAATAAGGCGACGGCACCGGCCAGCCGATTTTGCCCACCTTCTCCGGCCCGCCGAACATCGGCACACCGCGGCCGAACAAAGCCGCCGACATGATCTTCTCGTAAGGAATGGCCCAGGCGACCGCCTGACGGAGCCGCACATCGTTGAACGGCGGATTGGCGCTGTTCAACGCAACATACCAGATCGCATTCGGAACCGGCACGGCGGCGACGCGGATCTTGCCGCCGTCTGCCAAATCCTTGAAATCCTTCGGCGGCAGGCCGTAGGACATGTCCGCGTCGCCCCGCTCAATCAGCGCCCGGCGGGTCGAGGGTGAGGGGATGTCGCGCGCAATCACCCGCCGCAATTGCGGCAAAGGCCCGCATTTCCAATCGTCATTGCGGGTGTAAATAGTCTCCGTGCCGGGCTTCCAGCTTTCCACCTTGAACGCGCCGCTGCCGGCGACGTTGTTTTTCAGATAATCCTTCGCCAGCGGATCGCCGCCGGAATTCGCGATGGCCGTCTCGCTGTCGAAAATGAACGGAATGGTCACACCCAGATCGGGCATGGTCAGCTTGTCTTTGCGGACAAAATCAATCCGGAACGTCTTGTCGTCCACGGCCACGAACTGCTCGGGCTTTTCCAGGCTGCCGGCCGCCATTTGCGTGGTCGCGAAGCCGCCGATGGTCACCGCCCGGTCCATCGACCATTTCACGTCCTTGGCGGTTACAGGGCGTTTGCTATGAAATACGGCATCTTCGCGCAACTTGAACGTACAGCTCATGCCATCGCTGGCGACCTGCCAGCTGGTGGCCAAGGCCGGTTCGTAATCCTTAAGGTCGTGCGTCATGATGCCGTCCGCCAACGGCACCCGCTTGAACCGCAACAGCGTGTCGTAGCAGTTGAGCGACACGCCATTGACCGGCTGCGAGGAACCGATGCCCTGCATATCCAGGCTGTTGGGCCCATACTCCTGAACGAGAATCAGCGTCTCATTCCGTGTCGGCGCCGGTTGCGCCGCGGCGCGATGAACGACTGGGGCGGCTAAGGCGGTGGCGACTGTTTTGACGAATGTGCGGCGCTTCATGGAACCCTCACCAATTGATAAGGGGAGACCATGCAAAGACCGTACCGCTATTCGTGCCCCAGCATATGCCGCCCGATCTCCTGCGGATCAGCACCCGCCGCCGGCATTTGGTGCACGACCTGGCCGCCATGCATCACGGCGATGCGATCGGATAATTCCATGATTTCATCAAGGTCTTCTGAAATCAGCAGCACCGCCGTCCCGGCGTTGCGCGCCGCCATGATCCGCGCGCGGGTCTCCGCGACCGCCTTCACATCGAGCCCGAAACACGGATTGGCAACGATGAGCAGCTTCACGTCACCATCGAGCTCCCGCGCCAAAACACAGCGTTGCACGTTGCCGCCGGACAGAACGCCGATGGGCGCTTGCGGCGAGGGAGCACGGATGCCGTACGCGGCAATCATCTCCCGCGCCCGGGCGGCCATGCCCGCCAAATCCAGCCAGCCGCGCTGCGTCCCGGCCGCATCACGGTCGAAACTCCGCAGCGCAAGGTTATCCACAACGGTCATGTTCGGCACACAGCCATTGCGCAATGGCTCCTCCGGCAGCACCCGCACATGGCGCGCCTGGGCTTGCTCACGGCTTGCGTCGTAAGGAATGCCGCCGACATCCACCGATCCGGATTCGATGGGTTGCTGGCCGCCCAAAACCTCCACCAGCGTCTTCTGCCCGTTACCGGATACACCCGCGATGCCAACGATTTCGCGCGCCCGCACCGTCAGTTCGGCGATCGACAGGCCAGCACGGCCGCCATCAGCGGCGGTGCGCAAATCCCGCACCTGCAACTGGATCTCATCGGACGGCTCGCCCAGACGTTCCGGTTCGGCCGGTTCATGCGCCTCCCCGATCATCATCGCCGTCAGCTCGGTGGGACCGAGGTAGCGCACACTGCCCGCCCCGGCGAAACGCCCGCGCCGCAGCACGGTCACCTCATCGACGAATTTCGCGACTTCCTTCAGCTTATGCGTGATGATCACGATCGTCAGCTGACCCGAATGCGCCAGGCCACGGATCAGCCCAAGCATCTCGTCCGCTTCCTGCGGCGTCAGGACCGAGGTCGGTTCATCCAGCACCAAAAACTGACGCCGCAGATAAAGCTGTTTCACGATCTCGGTTTTCTGCCGCTCCCCGGCTGCCAGGCTGCCGGTCGGAACATGCAACGGGACCTTGAACGGCATGCCGCGCATGAACTCTTCCAGCGCGGCGGATTCGGACTTCCAATCGATGATTCCCGGCACATTGCGCCGCGCCATCACCAGATTCTCGGCCACCGTCATCGACGGAACCAGGGTGAAATGCTGGTAGACCATGCCGAGGCCCAGGGCATCGGCATCCGCCGGCCGCTCAATCACGGCTTCCTTGCTGTCCACCAGCAGCGAGCCCTCGTCGGCGCGGTAATAGCCGAGCAGGCATTTCACCAGCGTGGACTTCCCGGCCCCGTTCTCACCCAGCAGGCCGTGAACCGACCCGGGATGGACTTTCATGGACACATCCGACAGCGCCTGGAACGTGCCAAACCGCTTGCAGATGCCGAAAGCCTCGACGCCGATAGCACTCATGACAGCACTCCCAGCAGCGTCGCGCTGTCGCTGACGGCGCCGAACACGCCGCCCTGCATCTTCACCATCTTCACCGCCGCCGCATGGTTGCCGGGATCGGTGGCGCCGCAGCAATCTTCCAGCAGCAGGCATTCGAAGCCGCGATCATTGGCCTCCCGCATGGTGGTGTGGACGCAGACATCGGTGGTGATACCGGTCAGGATCAGATTGGTGATGCCCCGCGTGCGCAGGATCAGCTCCAGGTCGGTCGCGCAGAAACTGCCCTTGCCCGGTTTGTCGATCACGACCTCCCCCGGCAGCGGCGCCAGTTCGGGGATGATCTCCCACCCCGGCTCGCCCCGCACCAGAATGCGGCCGCAAGGCCCGGGATCACCGATACCCGCCCCAATCCGGCGCGACCGCCAGCGCTTGTTGGCGGGCAGATCGGACAGATCGGGACGATGCCCCTCCCGCGTATGGATGATCGTGTAGCCGCGGCCGCGGAGCGCGGCGAGCACGCGCGCAATCGGTTCAATCGGCGCACGCGTCAGCGACAGATCGTACCCCATCGTATCGACATAGCCGCCCTTGCCGCAGAAATCGGTCTGCATATCGATCACGATCAGCGCCGTCGTGCCATGCGCCAGCGACGCGTCATACGGCCAGGGATAGGGATCAGCGTTCAGCGCTAAACCGGTCATGATTACCGCCCGATCGAAAGTTGGCCCGGCATGCCGCGCAGAGACCGCCCGCCATGCGAGGTCGCAATCAAGACGATCAGCGTGACGGCATAGGGCGCCGCGTAAAACAGGTAGTAGCCCCAGGTGAAACCAACGGTCTGCAATGACGGCCCCAGCGCCCCGGCGGCGCCGAACAACAAGGACGCGTAAACGCAGTTGATCGGGTTCCAGCGGGCGAAGACCACCAAGGCCACCGCCATCAGGCCCTGGCCGGACGACAGCCCCTCATTCCAGCTGCCGGGATAGCAAAGCGACAGGAACGCCCCGCCAATACCGGCCAGGGCGCTGCCGCAGGCCGTCGCCAGCAAGCGGGTCCGGTCAATCGGCAGGCCCAAGGCCAGCGCCGCATCCTGGCTATCGCCGACAATCCGGATGCGCAGCCCGGCCCGCGTCGTGCGCAGAAACCAATGCAGGCCAAAGGCCGCGGCCACCCCGAGCAGGAACAGCGGACTGACCAGCAGGGCATTGCGGAACCGGTCGGATTCCAGCCAGAAGCCAAAGGGGATGCCCGGCAACAAAGGCGCGCTCGGCTGCACATAGGGTTTGCCGAAATAGAACGCGATCCCGGTCCCCGCGAGCATGATGGCGATCCCCATCGCCACGTCGTTCACCCTGGCGAGGGAGCACATGACCCCATGCAACCCGCCCAGCAGCATGCCGGCAAACGCGGCGGCGAGCACGCCCACCCAGGGATTGCCGGTTTCGAACGATACCGCATAGGCGACCATGGCGCCGAGAACCAGGACGCCTTCATTGCCGAGATTGATGCGGCCGGATTTCTCGGTCAGGCATTCGCCCAGGCTGACGAACAGGAATGGCGTGCTGACCCGCAAGCTGCCGGCCAGCATGGCGACCGCGATGGTCGCGATTGAATCGAGCGCCGGCATCAGGCGGCACCCCGCGGCTGGAACCATCGCACCCGGCCGTAGAAGGTTTCACTCGCCAGAATGGCAACGAGGATCATCCCTTGCAGCACCTGCACCGTCGCGTCCGGCAGGCCCATGCGCCGCTGCAACAAGCCACCGGCGGCACCCAGGCCCCCCAGCAGGACGGCCATCGGCACGATCGCCAAAGGATTAAACCGCGCCAGGAAGGCGATCAAAATCCCGGTGTATCCATATCCCGCGGCCAGGGACGCATTCGCCCGGCCGTATTCGGCGGCGACCTCGATCCCCCCCGCCAGACCGGCGCAGGCACCGCCGAGGACGCAGGCCCCAACCGCCAGGCGGGCGACGGGCAATCCCTGCAGCTGAGCAGCCTTGGTGTTACCGCCCGCGACGCGCCCGGCGAAGCCGAGACTGGTCCGATAGATCAACACCCAGCAGAGGATGCAGGCGGCGATCCCCACTGGGATTCCGGGATGAACCTCCAGAAAGGGGATGCTACCCAGCATATTGTCATCGCCGATACCGTAGGTGGACGGCTTATTCAGGCTGGCGGGGTCCCGGAACACGCCCTCCACCAGATGATTGAAAATGGCCAGACCGATATAAGCGAGCACCAGGCTCGCGATCGTTTCGTTCACGCCCAGCCTGGCCCGCAGATAACCGGTGAGGCCGATCCATAGTCCGCCCATGGCCATTCCGGCGAGGGCCATGACGGGTAGGACGATCACCGGCCCCATCTGCACGAACGGCAGAGCGACAACGGTCGCGGCGAGCCCACCCAGCACGACCGCCGCTTCGCCCCCGATCACGACCAGACCCAGCTGCCCAGGCAAAGCCACGCACAAAGCCGTGAGCAATAGCGGCGCGGCCCGCTGGAGCGTGTTCTGCCAGGAGAACCAACTCCCGAACGCGCCGCGCCACGTCAGATCCAGAAAGTCCAACGGCGACTGTCCCTGCACCAGCAGGAAGACCGAAAACAAAGCCGACGCCGCCATTAAGGCAAGCAGCGGGGCCAGCAATGCTTCCAGCGTGCGTCGCGCGGGGTAGGTCGCGTCGGACATGCGTCAATCCTCAGCTGGTCGAGCCTTTGACGCCTTCAACGAGGTAGCTCAGCGATTCCAGCTCGACCGCCGTTTCCGGAAGTGCCTTGCCGGCCGGAACGACCATGTTGCCCTTATTGTCCTTCAGCGGACCTTTGAAGACCGAGAAGCCGCCCTTCATGATTTCCGCCTTCACCGCATCGACGTTCTTGCGCCCGGCGGCGGACAACCCCGGCCCGTAAGCCGACATTTTCACGAAGCCTTCCGCGAGGCCGCCGCGCACGAAATTACCCGGTGCCTTACCGGCCTGCGCATCGGCGATGAACTGCTTATAGACGGTGATCCAGTTCCACTCGGCGCCCGTCAGATAGCCCTTCGGAGCCAGCTTGTGCTGATCAGCGTGGTAGCCGCAGGCGAAGATGCCGCGGCGTTCGGCCGTCTCCATAATCACCTTCGGCCCATCGACATGGCACGTAATCACATCGATCCCCTGATCGGCCAGGCTGTTGGATGCTTCCGCTTCCTTAACGGGCATCGACCACTCACCGGTGAAGATCACCGTCGTGGTGATCGACGGATCGACCGACTTGGCACCGAGGGCAAAACTGTTGACGTTGATCAGCACCTGCGGAATGGGCTTGGCGGCAATGAAACCGATCTTTTTCGTTTTGGTGGCGTAGGCCGCGGCGATGCCATTGAGGTACTGGCCCATGCCGATATAGCCGAAATAGGATCCGGTGTTCATCGGATGCTTGTCTTTGGTCCACAGGCCACCGCAATGACGGAACTGCACATCCTTGTACTTGGCGGCCATTTTCAGCATGTACGGGTCGAAATAGCCGAAGCTGGTGGGGAACAGCAGGCTGGCGCCGTCCAGCTTGATCATGCTCTCCATGGTTTTGGAGACGTCGTCGGTTTCCGGAACCTTTTCCTCCTCGACGATCTTAACCCCTGGCATCTTTTTCAGAACGGCAGCGGCCTCGGCATGGGCCTGATTGTAGCCGTAGTCGTCTTTGGGACCGACATAGATAAAGCCGACGGTTGTGTCCTTGGCCTGGGCAGGCGCCGTGGGCAGCAGGCTGCTAGCGGCAAAGCTGCCGAGCCCGAGGGTGGAAACGACGGTGCGACGTGAGAGTCCGGAGCGGCTGGTCATACGGTGTGTCCTTTTCTGGCGAAGGCTGGCGGCCGATCGATGCATGTTTGTGCGACGGCGGCGTTGACCAAAAGGTTAGCAAACGTCATGCCAACGGCTGATTCACCTTGCGGGTTCCGAAAGGCGCCAAACCGCCTTAAATCTGTCATATATATGGTCTATTTTCGTTCATTTGTTGATTAAATATGCATTAATGACTGTTTATAGGCGCTTCTCGCCGTTATTCGCCCGCGGCGCCAGCAGATCAATCAGAAAATGGCACACCAAATTTGAACATGGTTCATAATAGCGCATAAACGCCTATTTTATGTCCATGTCTGCTGGCGTCATTGGAGTCACCGTTTAGAATTGGTCATATAATATGCATACAGCCATGAGCCGGGGGGTGATTTGTGGCCTGTTCTACGCTATTGCCGCAAAGATGCGTGATAAATATACAACATATTCAGAATTCACCAGACCCGCCCGCCTGGATGGCATGCTGGTTGCTACGTCCCAAACAGCCAACCGCGCAGCGATGATCGTTATCGATGAGCGTGCTGGAGCCAGATCGACGAACGGGTACGCAGACACCTCTCGCCAGCCCGACGCCGGCACGGGGGCCACATCAACAGAAGGACGGGTGGATTATGAAGCGTTTTATCATGGCAGCGGCGGGATTACTGCTCGCGGCACTTCCGGCTCATGCCGACTTCAGCGACAACAGCGTATCGCTGACCTACGGACCCACTTACCGGGAGCCGAGCATTCAGGCGAGCATTCCGAAGTATATCGTGACCTTCCAGCATTTCGATGCCGGGAAATGGGGCACCAATTTCATCAACATCGACGCGCTGTTCTCCGATGGGCATGATCCTTCAAAAGGATCGACCGGCGGCGCGGTCGAGGTCTACGCATTGTACCGCGGCAACCTCAGTGGTAACGCCGTCTTGGGCGGGACGCCGTTCACTTTTGGTCCGGTCAAGGATATCCGGCTTGAACTCGGTGGCGATTTCAACACAAAGAATGACTTCTTCGCGCCCGCCAAGAAGCTGATCGTCGCCGGCCCGAATATCGCCTTTGACGTGCCCGGCTACCTGAACGTCGGCTTGCATCTGGCTCATGAATGGAACCACAACGGCATCCCCGGCGCCAAGCAGAGCGAGGTGAGCTTCGATCCCACGTTCGAAATGGAAATCGTTTGGATGCAGCCGCTTAATTTCACGGGCCTGCCGCTGAAATTCGACGGCTTCTTCAACCTGGTCGCACCCAAGGGTAAGGACGGCTTCGGCAATCAGACCGCGACGGAAATCCTCACCCAGCCCCGCCTGGTCCTCGATATCGGCGACGTGATCATGAAGAAGCCGAACTTCCTGGATGCCTATGTCGGCTACCAGTACTGGCTGAACAAGTTCGGCAACGACAGCGCCATCACCCACTCCGGCGCCATCGCGCAAACCGTCTTCGTCGGCGCGTCTGTCCACTTCTGATCGGACGCAACTGTAATGGGCCTCCTGGACTAGCAACCGCCGGTTCAGGGGGCCTGAATTTTTCAACCGCTTGACTGAACGGGTGCAGGCAGCATGGACTTTGTCAGGTCGCTTGACTGGGGCTTGTTGCTGGATTGGGCCGGCCTGCTGCTGCGATGGACCCATGTCATCGCCGGCGTCGCCTGGATCGGTTCATCTTTCTACTTCATCGCACTCGATGCCAGCCTGAGGCCCAATCCCCGGCTCGACCCGCGCGTTAGTGGCGACGCCTGGCAGGTGCATGGCGGCGGCTTTTACCAAATCCAAAAATACACCGTCGCGCCGGAGTTTCTGCCATCGCATCTGACCTGGTTCAAATGGGAGGCGTATTCCACCTGGATCTTTGGGTTCTCCCTGCTTGTTGTAACATATTATGCCAACCCCGGCGTCTATCTGCTGGATTCCGCGGTCTCCTCCATCGAGCCACTCGACGCAGTGCCGCTCGCGCTTTTTTCGCTCGTCGCCGGGTGGTTCGCTTACGATTTCCTGTGCAAATCCTGGTTCGGGGAGAACACCGCGCGGCTGGCCATCTCGGGCTTTCTGCTTCTGACCCTGATCACCTACGGCTTCTGCCACGTGTTCAGCGGCCGCGGCGCGTTCCTGCAAGTCGGCGCCCTCGTCGGTTCCATCATGGTCGGCAATGTCGCCTTCATCATCATGCCGAACCAGCGCAAAACCATCGCGGAACTGATCGCCGGCCGTGTGCCGGAGGCAATCTGGGGCAAACAAGCCAAGCAGCGGTCGATCCACAACAACTACCTGACGCTGCCCGTCGTCTTCGTCATGCTCAGCAATCACTATTCCTTCACTTACCAGACGCGCTGGAACTGGCTGATTCTGACCTGCATTTTCGTTTCAAGCTTCCTGGT
>CAIUPC010000298.1 GCA_903900905.1 uncultured Acetobacteraceae bacterium | reverse complement strand
TCGGCCATGATATGTCTCCCCCCATGGGTACGGTTGCGGTTACTGTCGGCGCCATGGGCGGAACGGCCCGATGGCGGCGAGGGAGAGTGTCGGTCAGCTACGGGGCTTTGGCCAGAGGGAGGGCCGGTCTGGACCGTCAGGCGTGGCGCAACTTCTCTCTCGCGGCCTCCGCCAGAAACCGGGACCGGTTGTCCGTGACCCGGTCGATCGCGTCCAGAACGTCTCGCGGGAGTGACACGTTGACCCGAACCGCGGGCTGCCGAACCGACACGTCGATGAGAACCGCGACAGCGTCGCGGTGATCGGGGTTCGCCATGATCGTATCGAGCGGCGAGGGCGCGGGAATGACCGCCCCATCCTCGATCATCCCTTCGATATGAAACTGGACCGCTTCAATAGCCATGCGGCGGGCATCCTCCAGCGTTTGACCAGCGGTGACGCAGCCGGGGAAATCGGGAAAATCAACCCCGTAATCGCTGTCCGGTTGCTTTCGGAGCAAGGCGACGTAAGCGGTCATGACGCGCTCCTGAAGGTTAATCCCGCCTGTTTCTCGATGCCGCGCAGTGTTCCGGTGGGGATATCCCGCTTGGGATGCGGAACGGTGACGCGGCCAGGCCGGGAAGCGTGTTTGAACTGATCGTGGCTGCCTTTGATCGCGACATGCTCCCAACCGGCTGCGATCAGGGCGCGTATGATGTCGCGACTGTCCATATTGGCGGGATTAAGTTCCAGAGCATGATGTGTAAAGAGTGTGTATAAGCTCGGTGCACGTCCAAACCCCAAAACCCCCGCCTTGCCCCCACCCCCCCCAACCATGCTAAGCATCCCTCGGGAGGTCGGCGGCGGACGAGCGCCTCGTCTACCCCGGTCAGGTCCGGAAGGAAGCAGCCACGGTGAGTCTCCGCCCGGGTCGCATGTCGGCCTCCCACCCCAAACGCATCGCCGCCGCCGCGGCCAGGTAGAACCGCATGTCCGGCCTGTTTGGCGACGATCCCCCGCAGGACGAACTGCCGCCCCCGCCCAACGATGGGCCGGGCCTGTTCGGCGACGCCCCCGCACCAGCCCTGATCCCGGAGCCGGTGCACGCCACGCCCTACCGCGTGCTCGCCCGCAAATACCGGCCGACGACCTTTGACGACCTCATCGGCCAGGAATCGATGGTGCGCATTCTGCGCAATGCCTTCGCCGCCGGCCGGGTGGCGCATGCCTTCATGCTCACCGGCGTGCGCGGTGTCGGCAAAACCACCACCGCCCGCATCATCGCCAGCGCCCTCAACGGCACGGGCATCGACGGCCAGGGCGGCCCAACGGCGGATCCCTGCGGTGTGTGTTCGAACTGCGTCGGCATCCTGGCCGACAGGCATCCGGACGTGGTGGAGATGGACGCCGCGAGCCGCACCGGCGTCGACGACGTCCGTGAAATCATCGAGGCCACCCGCTTCCGCCCCATGCAGGCCCGCGCCAAGGTCTTCGTCATCGACGAGGTCCACATGCTCAGCCGCAACGCCTTCAACGCCTTGTTGAAGACGCTGGAAGAACCGCCGCCGCACGTGAAATTCGTGTTCGCGACAACGGAACTCCGCAAAGTTCCGGTGACCGTGCTGTCGCGCTGCCAGAGCTTCTCCCTCCGCCGCGTGCGGGTCGCCGAACTCCACGCCCATTTCGCCCGCATCGCGGTGAAGGAGAATGTGGAG
>CAIUPC010000297.1 GCA_903900905.1 uncultured Acetobacteraceae bacterium | reverse complement strand
TCGCGGCACGGTGCGGGCGGGGTTGGCCCGGACAAGCCGGGCCATGACGGGGAGAAAATGCCGTTGTCCCCACCGGCCAAATTTTCGTTTCCGCGATCTGTGAATCCGGTAGGGCTTGTCCGGGCCAACTATCGCGGCGGAGTGCGGGAGGCGGTGGCCCGGACGAGCCGGGCCAAGACGTTGATAGCATGAGTCAACAGAAACGGCGCCTGGTATCACATAGTCCACATTCCTCAGGAGATCACCCATGGGCCACATTGTAGACCAAATCACAGACATTGGGCCGAAGCCCTGGGCGTTCGACATTGAACGTGCCACGACGGATAATAGAAATTATCGTTCCGTTGCCTGGAGCGGGCGCTACCTGCAGGTGACGCTGATGTCGATCCCCGTTGGCGGTGATATTGGCCTTGAGGCGCATCCCGAGACCGATCAGTTCCTGCGCCTCGACGCTGGCAGTGGCCGGGTGCAAATGGGGTTAGCGAAGGACAAGCTGACCTTCGATATGGACGTTTCAGACGGTTGGTGCGTCCTCGTTCCGGCCGGGGCCTGGCACAACATCACCAATACCGGCAAGATGCCCATGCAGGTTTACGCGATCTACGCGCCCGCCCATCACACCCCCGGCAAGGTGCAGGCGACGGCGGCGGCCGCCGAAGCCGACAAGGCCGACAAGCCCGCACCATGGTCAGTCCAGCCCAAGGCGGTGCCTGACAAACACGGGTGAGCCCCTCGGTCCGGGGAGGGCGGGGTCTGTCAGCCAAGCGCATAGCGCGTGTCCCAAACCGTGCTACTGACCCGGCCAGTCGACCTCCGGCAGCCGCACCAACGGCACCTGCCGCATCGACAGCGTCCGGAACTGCAGCGTCAGAGGCACATCGACATCCGGCGTCTCACCTTCGGCGGGGGTGCCGGCCAGCAGCGACAGCACCGCCTTCGCCGCCACGGCCGCCGAACGGGTCAGGGCGCCACTGCCGGCCAGGGCGTCGAGCGTGGCCGCGTAGCCGGTCAGGTGGGAACTGCCGGCGCCCATCGGCTGCAACTGATCATCCAAAGCCAGCGTCGCCGAACCCGCGAGGTTCAACGGCCCCCATTCCAGCCCAACCCGGCGCAGCTCCATCGAGCCGCCGCCATCCCGCCAGGCCGTGACCCAGGGGCCGATCTGCCGCGGCGTCGGCAGTGGCCCGCTGACCCCGCCGGCGAGAACCAGCGCACCGACTTTATGACCCAGCGGCCAGCGCAGCGTATCCGGCAAGCCGATCTCCGCGGCGTCCAGGGTGAATTGCAGGGCGGGTTCCCCGGCTGTCGCCTGATCACCCGCGCTGGCCAAAGCGTTAAACGAAACATGGCTCCGCGCCCGCGCGATGGAGGTGCGCCGTATCGGCCCCGGTCCCAGCGTCGTGACAGTCAGGCCGGTGATCAGCAATTCGACGTCCCGCGACTCATCGGCGGCGGCCAGTGTTGTCCCGGCCACCAGGCGGCCTGCCGTCACTTCCAGGTCCGGCAGGCCAGGCCATCGCAGGTGCTGCGTGCCCTCCGCCTCGATCTCCAGAAAACGCGGGTCGGAGAGGGCGACCGTCAGGACGACCGCCGGCGCGCGCCAGGACGCGCTGCCGGGCAACAGCGGATTGCCGCCGCCGATTGCCATATCGCTGATGGTCAAGGTCGCGGCCAGCGGCCAGCCGCCGGCGGCGGTGCGGCCATGGCTGACGGTGAAGCCGGCCTCCCGGCCGCGAGTCGCCCAGGCCTCCAGACCGGCCTCAAGCCGGCGCACGGCCATCTGCCAGAGGATGGTATCGACGAGCGGCAAGGCTGCCAGCACCGCCGCGGTGAGAATCCAGACCCTGCGCCTCATGGTTCCTCGTGCCGCATGGGCCGCTGCCCGGTTGGCTGGCTGTTGGTTGCCCGGTTCATCGCGCTGCGACTCATAAGCCCGCCGGATAACCAAAGTAAGGGTTCCGGCGGGCTAATCCAGGTGTTGGGCGCAACAATCCGGCGTGATCGATGGGCCGCCCGCGCGGTGGCCCTGGGGGGTGATGTGGACAAGCACGGAATTATCCCCAACATCCCCGGTATCCCCATGCTCTGTGGATAACCCATATTATCCCATTTTTATTATATAGTTGTAGAAATTTCCTCGTCCACCAACGGAGTTGCAACGGCGCTCAGCCCACAGACTTATCCACAGGGCGCAGCGCGGTCGCGATATCCACTTCCAGCTCTTGCTGCAACGCGCGCATCAGCGCCTCCCGCCGGAGCCCGGCCGGAATCGCCGGGCGGATGATGATGTGGATGACCCCCGGGTATTTATGAAACGCCCGCCGACCCCAGCGCAGCCCCGAGTCCGTGAGGACGGGGATGACCGGCATCGCCGTGCGGGTGGCCAGCGCCGCGACGCCCGGCTGCAACGGCAGCAACGCGCCGGGTTCAGCGCGGGTGCCTTCGGGGAAGATCACGATCTGCCGGCCCTCGGCGATGGCCTCCACGCCCTGGCGGACCAACATCCGGACCGTCCGCGCGCCCCCCTCCCGATCAACCGCGATCATGCGGGTCGCGGTCATCAGCCCGCCCATCAGGGGAATCTTCAGCAACTCCTGCTTCAGCACATAACAGCAGCGCGGCAGCAGGGTGAACCACACCATGGTGTCGAACGCCGATTGGTGGCGGGAGGCGATGAGCGCCGCGCCAGGCGGCAGATTTTCCAGCCCCGACACTTCCAGCCGAATATTGCAAATGACCCGCGCGGCCCAGATGCCAAGCCGCGCCCAGGCAACGGCGACCCAAACCAGGCGGTCGGGCGCGAACAGGCGGATGATGCCGCCGATAACGCTCAGAACAAAGGTGCCGCCGAAAAACACGACGTAGAACAGCAAGGACCGAACCCAGATCATCCCGCGTGACCCGCATTCGCCGCTGCGTCCCGGGACGGAATCCAGGCGGTCAGTCCGGTCAGGGATATCAGGTATTTGGTATATTCCTCGGCCAGCAATCGCAGTGGCGCGCCCCGTCCCGCCTCCGCCCGCCCGGGGTTCCCCTGGTGGGTCACGGGTTCGGCGATCAGGACGGTCCCGGGCAGAGCCCGGCGCAGCTCCGTCATCGCGCGGGGCATGTGATAGGAAGCGGTCACGACAATCAGGCTTTCAATCTTGTTGGTTTGAACCCAGGCCGCGGCCTCCCGCGCATTGCCAAGCGTCGAGGTTGCCTGGCGCCCCAGCGTGATACGCTGCGCCAGCGCCGTTGTATCTACGCCTGAGTGCCGCGCCAGCACCGCCA
The DNA here is from genome assembly GCA_903900905.1 of uncultured Acetobacteraceae bacterium. GTDB lineage: Bacteria > Pseudomonadota > Alphaproteobacteria > Acetobacterales > Acetobacteraceae > Rhodopila. The sequence goes on along the minus strand of CAIUPC010000297.1, from coordinate 2,231 downwards.
AATCAGCGCCGCCCCCGATGCCGGAAATCAGCAGCCGTTTGCCATGCCCCTCGGCCAGCATGCGCAGCGCCGATTCAATCCTGTCCGCGCCACCCGTCAGCACAACAATACCATCGGCCGACAGGATCGGCGTGGCCGGCCGCCCGGTCATATGGAGGAACCACAAAAATCCCCCGCCCCAGCCGCCCACCAATAGACCCAGCAAGACAAACACCCGCATCCACCACCGGCGGCCAGGCAGGAATCTCCGCACGCTCACGGGAGTTGGCGCAACCAGCGCCGGACGGTGGCATGGGCGGTGAGGAACCCGATCAGTGCGGCACCGGCTGGCAAGGCCAGCAGACTCGCCCAAAGAGCGGGCGGCACCGTGGCGACGGCCTCTGCCACGGTTTCGGGGATCATGGCGGCACCGGAAAACGGCGCGGCGACACGACCCAATGTCAGCAGTAGCGGCACGGCGAGTACGGCCCCGGCCAACCCGCCGGTCGCGGCCAGCCTCGTGGCGCGCATGGCGAAGCGCCGGGCGATATAGGCGTCGGTGGCGCCAAGGCCATGCACGATCTCAATCGCCTCCCGCCGGGACACCAGCCCGGCGCGGGTGGCGATCGCGATCACCGCCGCCGCGACCGACGTCACCATGATCAGCGCGAGGCCGGAGCAGGCCTGCAGACTCCAGGCCAGCGACGAGAGGCGGCGCAGCCAGATCCCATGATCCTCCAGCAGGGCACCCGGGGCCGCGGCCTGAATCTGCGCGCTGATCGGCGCGGTATCGACCCCGCCGGAGGTGAGATGCACCGCGATCACCGCCGGCAAGGGCACCGCGAGGCGTTCGGCGCTGGCGCCCAGCCAGGGACGCAACAGCGCCCCCAACTCATCGCCGGACAGGGTATGAACATCCGCGATACCGGGGGAGGCAGAGAGGATCGCCGTCACCGCCTCCAGCCGGGAGCGGCCGCCGCGATCCGCCGCACCGGTGGGATTGGGCACCTGAATGGTCAACGCGGTGCCGGCACCATCCTGCCAGTGCCGCGCCAGGGCAGCGGTGCCGAACCAGCCCGCGGCGGCGAGCGCGGCAAGCAGGGCCATCGCGGCGACCAGCAGCGGCAGCATGCGATCCGCCAGCGCCTGACGCAGCCCCAGCTCGTCGAACCCGCTTGGCCGGAACGCCGCCGATTGGATCTTCATGCCACCGACACCAGACGCCCATGATCCAGCCGCAGCGCCGCGCCGGGATGGCGGGCGACGAGCGTGTCATTATGGGTGGCGACGATCACCGTCGTGCCGAGCCGGTTCAGCTCCTGAAACAGCTGCATCAGCCGTTCGGCCTGCGGCTCATCGAGGTTGCCGGTGGGCTCGTCGGCCAGCAGCAGCGCCGGGCGCACGATCACCGCACGGGCGATGGCGACGCGCTGCTGCTCCCCGCCCGACAGCTCCGCCGGGCGGGCATTGAGCTTGCGGGCAAGGCCGACCCAGCGCAGCAGCTCCGTCACGTCGGCCCGGATCTGGCCTTCGGGGCGGCCACCAATGCGCAGCGGCAAAGCGACATTGTCGAAGGCACTGAGATGCTGCAGCAGGCGGAAATCCTGAAACACCACGCCGATACGCCGGCGCAGACGCGGCAAGGACTGGCGCGGCGTGCGGCCGATATCGGCGCCCAAAATCGATAAATGCCCGCGGGTTGGCAGCACGGACAGATACATCAGCTTCAGCAGGCTGCTCTTACCGGCACCGGAGGGGCCGAGCAGCCAGCGAAACGCGCCCTCCGGCAGCGCGAAGGTGATATCGCGCAGGACCTCAGGCGCGGCCTCGCCGCCGCTGGTGCGACCGTACCGCAGACCCACTGAGTCGAATCGTAGCATGTGGACAGCGTATCCGGCCGGGGCGGAGTCTTGCCATCCCGTAAACCGGATTGTGCCCAAACACCTCTTGTTTAATAACATAATTGACCTAACTAACTAACATGACCCAATCCATCGCCCCCGCTGCCGCCGCCGCTCGATCCCAGCCCCGAGGCGCTGGACCAGCGCGACCAGGCCGCCATCGCGCAGGTGGCCTCCCTCTGCCCGACTGCATTCACGCATCGCGAAAACGAATTTCGTCTGTCGTGCTCTATATCGTCATGGCCCGGCTTGTCCCTACCGCGTTCACACATCGCGGAAACGAAAAATTGGCCGGTGGGGACAACGGTATTTTCTCCCCGTCATGGCCCGGCTTGTCCGGGCCAACCCCGC
>CAIUPC010000296.1 GCA_903900905.1 uncultured Acetobacteraceae bacterium | reverse complement strand
GGCACTGGCCTCGGTTGTGCCGCTCCTCAATCTGTTCATCCCGATTATCGGCACCGCGATCATGGTGCATGTGCTGGATCGGACGATTGAGGGCATGCCTCGCGACGCCGGCGGGGGCGATCGCTTGCCCGCGACTCCGGCATGACAATGCACGCTTGACCTTGGGCAAGTCGCGATATGCGGTTGTTCCCGCGCGCATGCCCGTGTAAGTCGGTCCGATCAATCCGCGTCAGCCAAATGGGGTGCCCTTGTTCAACCGCAAGAAGCGTGACGAGACGCCATCAGCCCCGCCGAGCAGTGCCCAGGCGCCGGCTGCTGGGGAAGCCTCGAACAACCACGGCCCGGGCGCTGCCCAGCCTGGATCCGATTTAGCCGCCGGGCCGCGTGACAGCGGCCTCGGTGTACCGCCCTATCGTCCTGCTCCGCCGAAGGAAGCGCCAACCATGTCCCGCCCCCCTCTCCCGACCGGTGCCGCCACCCCGCAACCCATGTCCGGCGCGCCGATGCGTCCCGGCGCCGTGCCGCCCGCGCGCCCCGTCGCGCGTGACCCGGCCGAACGCCGCACGCTGGTCGTCAGCCGCGGCATCAGCGTGCAAGGCACGATCAGCGATGCCGAGCGCCTGGTGATCGAAGGCGTGGTCGAGGCCAGCCTGCTGCAAGCAACGGAAGTCTCGATTTCCAACGGCGGCATGTTCAAGGGCTCGGTCGAGGTCGAGGACGCCGAAATCGGCGGCACCATCGACGGCACCGTGACCGCGCGCGGTAGCCTTATTGTCCGCTCCACCGGCCGCGTGCTCGGCACCGCCCGCTGCCGCCGCCTGCAGGTCGAAGACGGTGGCCAGATCACCGGCACGATCGAGATGATCACCGAAGCGGCGCGCCCCGACAGCCCCCGCCCCGCCACCGACGCCTGATCTGAGACCATCGCGCCCGCGCAACACCGGCTGCCAGAAGACGGCACTCCGCGCCCTTATCCTGGCAGCCGGTGTTGCGCTGGCAATCATCGGACCCGTTGCCGCGCGGGCCGAGGCGGTCCCGCATTTCTCCCCGGACGGGCCAGATGCGGTGGCCTATGGCGCCGACCAGTCTTATCCGGTCGCGCCTTTTTCTCTCCCCATCCGCCAATTCCACATGGTGGGCAGCTACACCCATTTCGACCAACGGGTGGCGCAGCATGTGGTGGCGAAACCGGCTAAACCCTCCCTGCTGCGACGCGCGGCCGAAGAGGCGTCGGTGACCTTCACCACCGCCGCCGGGACCTTTTCTCTGGGCGATTACCTCGATCGCCACCCCGCCACCGGCCTGTTGATCGCGCGCGGCGATACGATCCTGTTCGAGCATTATCGCTACGCCCGGACGGATGCCGACCGCTTTCTGTCGCAATCAATGGCCAAGACCGTCACCGCGATGCTGATTGGCATCGCGGTCGAGGAAGGGCGCATCCGGTCCATCGACCAGCTGGCGGCGGACTACGTGCCAGCATTGGCGGCGTCGGAATACGGCAAGACCTCGATCCGGGATCTGCTGCACATGGCCTCCGGTGTCGCCTTCGTGGAGACCTACGATGGCAACGATGACAGCGCCCGCATGGGCCGGTTGCTGTTCGCCAGGACCAACACATCCTCCGCCGCGGTGGTGGCGTCGTTCGACACGCGCGACGCCCCGCCCGGCACCCGCTTCCACTATGCCGGGGCGGAAACGGAGGTCCTGGGCCTGGTTCTGCGCCAGGCCGCCGGCATGCCGCTGGCGTCCTACCTGGAAGACCGCATCTGGCGGAAACTGGGGGCGGAGGCCGATGCCAGCTGGACGATCGACACGACCGGCCAGGAAACCGGCCATTGCTGCCTGAGCGTGACCCTGCGCGATTGGGCCCGGTTCGCATTGATGCTGGCGCATGACGGCGCCTGGAACGGGCAGCAGATCGTGCCGCGGCAATGGGTGTTGGATGCCACCACGGTTGCCGCGCCATGGCTGGCGCCCGGCGTGGCCTCCAAGTTTTACGGTTACGGGTACCAGCTCTGGTTACTCCCCGGTGATCGGCGGCAATTCGCGCTGCTGGGCATTCATGGCCAGGCGATCTTCGTCGATCCGGGGGCACATCTCGTGATGGTGCATACGGCGGTGCGGGTGAAACCGACGGGCGATCCGATCGCGGGGGAAGTGGTGGCGCTATGGCGGGCCGTGGTGAGGCGCTACGGCGGGTGAGGTGTGGGAGGTTGGTTCTCTCCGTGCCCGTTGGAGGCGGCGTCTTCACATCGCATCATCCCCGAATTTGCCCCGGGGACGAGGTTTCCGCCAGTGCCACGATTGATCCTCGGGACAAGCCCGAGGATGACGCATAAAAAAGGTCGCCACTCTGAAGGAGCGGGCGCGTGCGGTATCAGGTCGCTGCCATTACCGCCCCAGCGCGGCCAGGACGGTGCTCTCGGTCAGGATCTGCGGCAGCATTACCGGTTCGGCACCGCCGGCTTTGTAGAACAGGTAAAGTGGCACCCCATCCCGGCCGTTGCGGCGGAGGAACGCCGTGATCTCCGGATCCTGGCGGGTCCAGTCACCCTTCAGATAGGCCACGTGACCCGCTGCGAAGGCCTGGCGCACGGCGTCGGTGCGGATCGCCACGCGCTCATTGACCAGGCAGGTCACGCACCAGGCGGCGGTCATGTTCACGAACACCGGCCGACCCTCCTGGCGCAAAGCAAATAGCCTGTCGGCGGTAAAGGTCTCGGCGTCCGCGGCGGCGGCCTCGACGGCAGCGGGCGGGGCAACGCCCAGGCCCACCAGCAGCCCGCCGGCACAGAGCAAAGCCGCCACCGCCACGGCCTGGCCAAACCGGCGATGGCGGCGGGAATTCTGGCTCACGCCGAGCACCCAGCCCGCGAAGCCCAGCAGCACGCAGCCGGCCGCGGTGATGAGGACGCCGGCCGAACCGGCCTCCTGACTGACAACCCAGAGGAGCCAGACCGCGCCGCCATACATCGGGAACGCCAGGCCTTGTTTCAGCGTTTCCATCCACTTCCCGGGCCGGGGCAGCAAGCGGCCGAGGCCCGGCACGAAAGCCAAAGCGATGTAAGGCGCGGCCAGCCCCATCCCCATCATCAGAAAGACCAGGATCGTGACCGGTGGCGGTGCCGCCAGCCCGGCGGCGATCGCGACCCCCATGAACGGGGCGGTGCAGGGCGTGGCCACCAGCACCGCGAGCAGGCCGGTGAAGAAGCTGCCGGCGCTGCCGCCTTTCATGGCCAGCTGGCTGCCCATCCCGGTGGCGCCGCCACCAATCTGGAACACGCCGGACAGATTGAGCCCGACCCCGAACAGCAGCCACGCCATCCCGGCCACGAACGCCGGCGATTGAAACTGGAAGCCCCAGCCAGCGACGGAGCCCAATGCCCGGGCCGCCAGCAACGCCGCGGCCAGGCCGGCGAAGGTGACCAGGACACCAGACGTATAGGCCAAAGCATGGGCCCGCGCCTTGCCATGCGCGAGTCCCGCGGCCAGGCCGACGGCCTTCATCGCCAGGATCGGGAACACGCAGGGCATCAGGTTGAGGATCAGCCCGCCCAGAAAGGCGAACAGCAGCATATTGGGCAGCGGTGTATCAGGGGCTGGCGGTGCCCCTTCCTCCGCGGTCAGCAGCATATCGGTTTGCTGGCCGGCGCGGTCGCGCACCGACAAAACGCCGGACAGGCCCTGCTCCGGCTTGAAACCGGCCGCCAGCTTCAGGGACAGCACGAAACCGTCGCTGCGCACGGAAAGCGGCTGCGCGGCGTTGTCCTGAATGCGTTCGGCGGCGTCGGGGATGAACCAGGCGTCCTCGACCATCCCCGGCTTGAGGTCTGAGTCGCGCACGAACAGGGACCCATCGGCGGCGATCGTCGCATGCCACAGTGGGGGCCGGGGCACCTGGCGGTCATGTTCGGCGAACAGCGCCGCCTGGGCATTGGGCGCGGCGGTGCCAGCGGGCAGGTCGAGGGTGAAATCCCCCTCCTCTGGCACGCAAATGTCCTTGCAGACCAGCCAGTTGGCATGCGCCTTCAGTGCCAGGCCGGTGGTGGCGCCGCCAATCGTGACGGGCAGCAGGACCGCATGCGTGTACGCGTAGGTCATCACCGGCCCTTCGGCCACCCGGCGCGGTGTCGGCCAGTCGATCGGGCCGGCGGTCACGCCGTTCGGCAGGGCAAAAGAGAGTTCCGGTGCCACCCCGGCATCGCCCGGGTTCTTCCAATAGGTGTGCCAGCCCTCCGTCAGGCGGAACCGCAACGCGGCGCGGAACGGTGCACCGGGGCTGAGGGCGTCGGTATCCGTGACCAGAGTAACGGTGGCGCGTTTGGATACGACGGACGCGCTCTCCAAAGCCCTGGCTGAACCCGGGAGGAGCGCGAAGGCCAGAAGCAACATCCACAAGGCGAGCAGCCGCGGCATGGGGGACCCTTCGGTCAAACGTGTCGGCGCGCCGTGTAGCACGCTTCGTCCGTGGTGACCCTGGGGTTGGTTGGATGTGGGTGGCGGTAGGGCAAGAGGGCCGGGACGAGGCCCCATGGGCGCTGAGACAAGCGAACACGCCCTCGCTTCCCCGTCATCCCCGGGCTTGTCCCAGGGACCAATCGCGGCACGAGCGGAAACCTTGGTCCCCGGGACGAGCCCGGGGATGACGGTTTTTGTTGCCATCCCTCACTCTGTCAGCGCCCGTGGGGCGTGTCCCGGAGATGGCGACGGAGAGGGGACAACACCTCCCGAGCCGAGCCTATGGAAGCAGGCTTTCCGCCCGGAATCAGACCGTTTCCAGCACCTGTGCCTTGCGGGCCTCATGCGCCTTGCGGGCGGCTTCGCGGCGTTCGTCGAACTTCGCCAGGCGGCGGTGCGGGTTCGGATGGATCTCATTCCCGGGCTGCCCCGGATCCTTCTGCGCCCCGGCCCAGCCATGCGCCGCCACGTCGAACACAATGCCCGACAGGTCGGTGTGCTTGACCTCATAGCCGTGCGGATTTTCCGGATCACCCATCATCCACTTGGCGCCAGCCGCCACGGCCTGTTCCGATGACTTGATCACGTCATCAACCCAGAAACCGATATGGTGCAGTCCGACATACTGCGTGCCGAAACCCTGGGAGGCTTCCTCGTCCTTGAAGTGCAGCAGCGCCAGATTGACGACTCCATCGGTCAGGAAAATGCCCTCGGCGAGGGGGCCGTCGAGTTCCGAAACCTCCTCCAACCCCATCACATCCTTATAAAACTCAGCCGTCTCCCAAGGATCGGCCACGCTGAAAGCGAAATGACGGATTTTACCTTTGCTCTTGACGGTCATCGGACGCTGCTCCTCTGCTGGGACTGAATGCGCGATACTGCGGCCGGTTGCGATCCGGCCGCAAGTGGGATCATCGGCCGCGCTACCGGATCGGGGCCGAATACATCAGCCCACCCTTGCTCCAGAGCGCGTTCTTGCCGCGCGGCAACTTCAACGGACCGAAATTGCGGTCGAACACCTCGCCGTAATTGCCGACTGCCTTGATGGCGTTGAAGGCCCATTTGTTGTCGAGAGCCATGAACTTGCCGAAGTCACCCGTCGTGCCGAGCAGGCGCTTTACGGTGGGGGTCTGGCTTTGCAGCTTTTCTTCGACATTGGCCTGGGTAATGCCCTGTTCCTCCGCCTCGATCAGGGCGTTCAGGGTCCATTTGACGATCTCATACCACTGATCATCACCCTGCCGCACCGCCGGGCCGAGCGGCTCTTTGCTGATGACCTCCGGCACGACCATCTGATCCTCGGGGTCGTGCATGATGGTGGCGATGGTCGCGAGCTGGCTGGAATCGGTCGTGTAAGCGTCGCAGCGGCCCTTGTCATAAGCGGCGCGGCCTTCATCGACGCGTTCGAACACCACCGGGCTGATCTTGATGTTGTTGGACTGCGACCAATCCGCGAGATTAAGCTCGCTGGTGCTGCCGGCGCTGACGCAGACCGTCGCGCCCGCCAGGTCCTTGGCGGCTTTGACGCCGGAGGATTTGCGCACCAGGAAGCTCTGCCCATCGTAGAAATTGACCCCGGTGAACAGCAGGCCGTTCGCGGCCTCCCGCGATTGGGTCTGGGTCAGGGTCTGCACCACCAGATCCACCTGGCCCGATTGCAAGGCCGGCAGGCGCTGCGCCCCATTCAGGCCGACGAAACGGGCCTTGGAGGCGTCGCCAAACACCGCGGCGGCCACCGCCCGGCAGGTGTCGACATCCAGGCCGCGGAATTCGCCCTTGCTGTCCACGATGCCAAACCCCGGCGTGCTGGAGGGCACGGCGCATTCAAGGTAGCCCTTTTTCAGCACATTGCTCAGCGTCGGCCCCGGCACATTCTGGGCGCGCGCCGGCAACACCGCTGCGACAGCGAAGGCCAAAGCAAGGACGATTGGGCTTTTCATGGGATACTCCCCGTTTTCCGAGGGGAGCATGCTGCTCCCATGCCAGCCTGTCCAATGCCATTTTAGATATCTTATAGATATCTAATTGCTGTCCAGGCGGCTATCGGATAGCGTTAGAACTCAACGACCGAGTCGAGCTTCGCTATGCCAACTATCGTATTCGCCAGTCCAAAGGGCGGTGCCGGAAAATCCACCTCCGCCGTGCTGCTGGCGGCGGAACTGGCCGAACGCGGCGCGAGCGTGACCTTCATCGATGCGGACCCGAACAAGCCGGTGTCCAAATGGGGCAGCCGCCCGGGGAAGCCCGCGACTTTGACCATTCTCGCCGATGTGACGGAGGACACGATCATCGATGCGATCGAACAATCCGCCACCGAAAGCGCCTTCGTCGTGGTCGATCTGGAAGGCACGGCCTCGATGATGGTGGGCTACGCGCTCAGCCGCGCGGACCTGGCGATCATCCCGACACAGGGCTCGCAGCTGGACGCGGCGGAGGCGGTGAAGGCCATCGCCCTGATCCGC